>JAEUUQ010000248.1 GCA_016787505.1 Saprospiraceae bacterium
TATACAATACCATCGCAGTAAATTGATAAAGTGTGTGTTAGTGCGACTTTAAAAAATAATGGCGTAGTATTTGTGAGGTCGTTTTTGCATTTGGCGTAGTCGTGATGAGGTGATTTAGTGCCAATTATCCAGGTAAAAACGGCAATATTGTATGGAAATTTTTCTGAGAGGCGGCTTTTCATTTTGCGACAGCTAAATAATACAAAATGCAGGGCCTTTGTTTTAAAAACACTCCTGGTATGAAACTACATCCTGTTGTAATAACGAAAGGGATGGTGCTGGGCATAGCCCTATTATTATCCATGAGTGTGTGGGCGCAGCCCCTGCCGCCCACCGGTTTATCGGCAACCGGTTACGATAGCCATATTGAATTGAGATGGAGCCCAAGCGGGGAGCCCGGCATCAGCGGCTACCGCATATACTACAGCGATAACGGAGGCAGTTCTTACTCCCACCTCGGGATTGTAAACGCCCAGCGCGACTATTACATAGATTTCATCGGAGCGCAGGGCGTAGCCCGTTCCTATCAAGTTGCAGCAATCAACAGCATCGGGCAGGAGAGCCCACCCACGGCGCCCGTCGCATCGGCCACCTATGCCATGAGCGACGACGAACTGCTCACCATGGTACAGGAATACACCTTCCGCTATTTCTGGGAGTTCGCCCACCCCGTTTCGGGTATGGCTCGCGAGCGCAACACCACAAGTATCGTTACTTCGGGTGGTTCGGGATTCGGCATCATGGCCATCGTAGTGGGCATGGAGCGTGGATTTATCACCCGCGAACAGGGGGTGGCGCGGCTATTAAAGATCGTCAACTTTCTCGAAACCGCCGACCGCTTCAAAGGCGCCTTCCCGCACTGGATGAACGGCGCCACCGGCGACGTGGTGCCGTTTAGTCAACTGGATGACGGCGGAGACATTGTAGAAACGGCATTTCTGATACAGGGGTTGCTAGCTGCCCGGCAGTATCTCCACGAAGCCGACCCCGATGAAAACCTCGTTCGCGAAAAAATCACCCAAATATGGGAAACCGTAGATTGGAACTGGTACCGAAAGCTCACCGCCAACGTCATGTACTGGCATTGGTCGCCCAACCACAACTTTGCCATGAACTTCGCCCTGCGGGGTTTCAACGAAACACATATCGTCTACCTGCTGGCCGTCGCTTCGCCCGTTGAAGCGTATAATATCCCGCCCGGTTTATATCAGACAGGCTGGGCAAGCAGCAACTACGTCAACGGCTCCAGTTATTACGGCTACCCGCTCCAGGTGGGCGGATATAGAGGCGGCCCCTTATTTTTCTCGCATTATTCTTATCTGGGTTTCGACCCGCGTGGCATTCGAGATGCCTACACCAACTATTTTCACCGCAATACCTACCATACGCTCATCAACCGGGCCCATTGCGTAGCCAATCCCTTTAATCGCGTGGGATACAGCGAATCCTGCTGGGGGCTCACCGCCAGCGACGACCCCTTTGTGGGTTACCTCGCCCACGAACCCGGCAATGCCACGCTCGACAACGGCACCATTTCGCCTACGGCGGCGTTGAGTTCCATGCCATACACACCGCAGCAATCCATACAAGCCCTCAAGCATTTTTATCGCGATTTGGGCCACCTCACCTGGGGTTATTACGGCTTTTACGATGCCTTTCACCTGGGCAACAACTGGGTGTCAAACACCTACCTGGCTATCGACCAGGGGCCCATCATCGTCATGATCGAAAACTACCGCACCCAGTTACTCTGGAACAACTTCATGGCCAATCCCGAAATAGCGCCTGCCCTGGCAGCTTTGGGTTTTGTCACCGATACCTCTCAGGTCGTGTCGGTAGAAGACATCCGTGAACTCGATTACGGCAAAATATACCCTAATCCGGCAACGGAGCAAAGCACCCTGGAACTGGCATTCGGCCAGGCTACTACTGCTACCATTTCGATTTGGGATGTTTTTGGACGGAACTTACTCGATATAGCGGCAAATCAAAAATTTGCCGCAGGTTTACATTACCTCCCGCTTGCTCTGGATCACCTTACACCTGGAACTTACTGGATACAAATACAGACAGATAGCCACTCGAAGACCATACCGCTTGTACGACTGAATTCGCAATAATAGCATCTTCATTAACCAAACTCCTTTCATTATGAAATTTAGGATACTTCTTTCGATCGCTTTTCTCTTACTAATGGTCGGGGCCAATGCCCAGACTGTTTACGAAGATTTTGAGGGCGGCACAGCCGATCTCACCTGGCAAGCCTTAAACGGTACTTATGACGGCGTAGTGGACAACCCGGTGCCTAATGCTGTCAACGGCAGCGCCAAATGCGGTTCCTATACCAAGTCGAACGTCCACTCATACAGCTTGTTCCTGGCCGAACTGCCCGCGCCGATGGACTTGTCGACCAACAACCAGTTCCGCATTCAAATTTACACCTCGGCGCCTACCCAGGTTTTGCTCAAACTGGAAGGCCCCGGCGGGTTTATCGAAGGCACAAAGAACATCGCAAACGCGAATGTGTGGCAGGAATACGTGTTCGATTTCAGCGCTCAGGCCGCCAATGCCGGCCTTACCAAGATCATTTTGTTTTTCGACCCAGGCGTAGAAACCAGCGGCGACACCTATCTGTTCGACAATATCGTGGCTTATCCGGCCGGACCTTGTGCCGGTACGGCGCCAGAAGCTACGGTTATCGACGACTTTGAATGCCAGCGCAACGCTTCTTACGGCAACGGCTGGGATGTCCTCGTACAGATAGATAACCCCGACCCTTCGGGTATCAATACGAGCGACAAAGTGGGTCAATACACTGACCCGCTCGACGAGTGGTCTGCACTGGTAGCGGATTACCAATTCCCGATGGATTTGAGCGTAAACAACTACGTCAGCGTCAAGGTTTGGTCGCCCAAATTGGGTAAAGTATTGCTCAAGCTGGAAGGTGGCGCATCACCACCGGCTGAGAAATTTATCGACATAACACAAACCAATACCTGGGTTGAGTATGCCGCCGATTTCAGTGCCCAGGCAGCCGCCAACCACAAGCGCATCGCTATTTTCTGCAATGCAGGCGTGTTAGCGGAGGCTGGCGACATATACTACATCGACGACATCGAACGCAAGCCGAAACCTTCGCCTGCACCCATCGAAGACTTCGAACCCGATCCCAAATTATTCTGGGAACCACTCAACGGCGACCAGGCAGTACACGGTACCTTCAACGGCGCTATCAACAACCCCGACCAGAGCGGGATCAACGACAGCGACAAAGTAGGTTCTTATACCAAGGGTAGCTCAGCTTTCTCTGTATTGACCGCAATACTATCCAACGGCATCGACTTGAGCGAATACCCGCAACTCAACCTGCAAGTGCGCGCACCTGCAGGCGCAGCTACGGTCACCTTGCAATTGGTAAGCGCCACGCAGGGTATCGCCACACGTACCGACAACATCACTACGCCGGGCGTTTGGGAAGAACTGAACTTCGATTTCACGGATTTCTCCGATATTACCGACTTCGAATCGGTCAACCTGCTGTTCGACCCGGGTACTGCTAACGCTTTAACCTACCTGTTTGACAACCTGCGTCAGGCTTCCAGCTCGGTAGATCCCTGCGAAGGAGTAACGCCGGTATTTAACCTGCTCGACGACTTCGAATGCCAGCGCAATGTGACCTATACAGGCGGCGCTGACCTGCTCACGGTAGTAAACAACCCGGAGATCTCGCTGGTCAATTCCAGCTTGAAAGTGGGCAAATACGCCGATCCGCAGGACCCCTGGTCCGCTCTTGTGCTCGATTTCGGGCAGCCCATTGACTTGTCGATCTACAATCAATTCAGATTTAAAGCCCGGTCGGCAAATGCCGTACCACTTATGGTGAAATTGCAGGGTGGCTCCAGCCCGGTCGTTGAAATATGGTCTGATATTACCGTAGTGGATGATTGGGTACAGTACAATACCGACTTCAGCGCGCATGCTGGTGAAAATCACACACAGGTAGCCATCTTCTTTAACGCAGGCGTGGATCACAATACCGCCGATGACTACTACATCGACGATATCCGTTGGCGCAGAGGTGATTACACCGCTTGTGTACTCAACTTTGAAACGCCGCTTGACCTGTTCCCGAACTGGAAATACTTTGCCAACGGCTCTATTTCTGACGATACGCCGATCACCTATGCCAACAACCCGGCGCCCAATGCCGTAAACGGCTCATCGCAGGTTGCTGTATTTATTGAAGGCACAGGAGGCGAAATATTTGCCGGTGGTTATTCGAACCTTGAAGCGCCCATCGTATTGCCTGCCGGCAACCGCACGATGAGCATGCACGTATTGATGGATCACGCGGCAAGGGTAGTATTCAAACTCGAAGGCGGCCCTAATAACGAAAATTCGGGCGACAACTTCCAGGATTATACTACACCCAACCAGTGGCAGGCATTGAGCTGGGACTTCTCCGGCGCAGCCGACGTGCCCTATTCCCGAATCGCTGTGATCTTCGATTTTGACAATATACCTACAGTAGAGAAAACCTATTACTTCGACAATATTTCTGTAGCCGGCGCCTCTTGTACGGTTACAGGTGTCAACGACATCAGTATTGAACGTCTTCGCCTGATGCCCAACCCGGCCACCAACGAGCTCACTATCGTGAATGCCGAAGAAGTACAAGTCTTCGAAATCGTTGACCTCATGGGTCGCCGACTGACACTGAATCAATCGCTGGGTCAATCTACTGCGCCTATTGATATCAGCGGGCTTACCCCCGGTATGTATATCGTGAACGGATACAACCGCGACGGCCAATTGATTGCCAATGGGAAGTTTGTGAAGAAATAAGAGGTTGTGGGTTGTCGGTTGTGGGTTGTGAGTTATGGGTTGTCGGTTGTAAGTAACTGAACCCAC
>JAEUUQ010000269.1 GCA_016787505.1 Saprospiraceae bacterium
TTTTTGACCAGCAGGCATACCAATGCTCTCCCAGCGAGTCGACCAGGAGGGAGGGCAGGGTGTCTATGCGCGAGGTAATATCACCCGGAAACACCCAGTCTTCTTTTGACCAGGCCAGCAGGCTGTCGCGCTGGTAAAGCCAAAGCGAAAAGGGCGCTACATCTTTACCGGAAGATATCAAGGTTTCGGGGGCATGATAAGCCCAATCGGGTTGGGAACCCCAGGCCTGTTGAAATTGGTTAATCTGTCTCTCTGCCCTATGAAAAGCGTTTTGCAAGTCGCGCCGGGCGGCTTCTTTCGGCGATAACAGGCCAATGCCGGCATATAGTAACAAGCTGACCAAACAGGTTGTCAGTAATACAATTTTAGCGTGTAGTGTTTGTCTGAACACGGGCAAGGGGGAAAATGATGTAAAGCGCTTTTCGTACGGGGGGTTATACGCTGGAAGGGCAAAAAGGTTGCAAGGGGTTAACCACAGACCGCTAACCGCTAATTGCTAACTGCTAACCGCTAACTGCAAAAAACAACTATCTTTGGGGTATTGTAAGCTGCTCTATCGCGGTTTCGCCTCTTCGGGGGTGGAAATGAGGAAAGTCCGGACAACGTAGAGCGCCACGCCATCTAACGGATGGGCTTTCGCTGCAAGGCGGGAGACGGAAAGTGTCACAGAAAAGATACCGCCGATGCCGCTTCGGCGGCAGGTAAGGGTGAAATCGTGCGGTAAGAGCGCACGCGGGGGTAGGGCAACCTACTTCGTGGATAAACCCCGTGGGTTGAAATGCCATGTACACCTCGATGCACTCTGCGGAGTTCGACGGGTTGCTCGCCTGTTTTTCTACTGAAAGTCGGGGGGGGTAGGCAGATACACCCCGTTGGTGACGGCGGGGGTAGATAAATGATAGAGGACCTGCGCAAGCGGGGGACAGAATCCGGCTTACAGGCTTACAATATATGGGCTGCCTCCATGTGGAGACAGCCCATTTATTGTATAAAAAAAGAAAAAAAGCGTTGATTAATTCTCAGCATCGAAAGCGCTGAAGTCGAACAGCAGCGAGAAACGCAGCGTATTGTCGAGCGGGTTGCGTTGGTTGGTAGTGGGGATGAGGTACGAGAAATTGAGGCCGAAAATATTGTAGCGCAATCCCAGGCCTACCGTAAAATACTTGCGGTTACCTTTTTGGGAGTTTTCGTTAAAATAACCTGCGCGAACGGCGAATTGCTGGTCGTACCAATATTCTACGCCTGCGGAGTACATCAGTTCGCGGAGTTCTTCGGCGCCTCCTTCGGGGGCATCGCCGAACGAAGAGAAGATACCTTTAATCGAAGAATAATCTTTGTAATCGGAGCGGCCGTCGCCGTCGGTATCGCAATCGGGGCCCTGGCAGGGCGTGGGCACCATCAGTTTATTGATATCGGCGGCAAACGTCAGGGTATTGTAGTCATCGAGTTGGATATCCCAGGCGGCGCCGAGGCCTAAGTTGGCCGGGAGGAAATCGCGGTCGATAGAGCGGGTATACGTGATTTTGGAACCGATATTGGTAAATGCGAGACCGATAGTGAGGTCAGATTCTTTTTGATTGAGGTCGATAGGCGTGCGATAAGTGAAAGAGATATCGGCAGCGCCGGCTACGCCTGGCTCTATCGTTTCGCCTTCCACCTGTTGGCCTGCCGCCAGGTTACTGTAGATCAACTTACCGCTCACCGAGGCTGAAAGCTTATCGGCGAGTTTACGGGCGTATGCTACGCTGAGTTCAAACTCGTTGGGTCGCCCGGTATTGAGCGGTTCGCCATTGACGTCGGTAAACTGGATGCTGCCCAGCGAAAAATATCGCAGGCCGAAACCCAGGGTTTGGAGGTCATCGAGTTTGTAGTACCCGGTCAGATAGGCCAGATACACATCGTTGAGGCCCAGCGAGCGCAACCAGGGGGTATACGTGGCCGAGATGCTGAGTTTTTTCTCAGCAAATGCCAGTTTGGAGGGATTAAAATGCATCGCATTGGGATCGGCGGAGAGGCCGATACCTACGTCACCCATTGCACCCGAACGCGCGTCGGCAACGATGCGCAGGAAGGGCACCGCAGTGACCACTACGTTGATACAGGGGGTTCCGTCGAGATTGTAGTACTTGCCATCTTCGCCTTTAAAGCACTGGGCTTGGGCATCGGTGACCGAGACAGCGATGAGCAGGGCGACAGCAAATAGCTGGAGTAAGATACTTTTCATGAGAATCCGTTACGTTTCAAAAATTGTTCGCAAATATAGGCTTTAATGTTGCATACTCACTATACGAAAATTTTGACATCTTATTTTAAGATAACCAATTTTTCAAACGCACTTTCTCCGTTAATGTTACCTGTTCCGGCATTTGCGCGCACTTTTACCTTATATAAATACACGCCTTTGGCCAGGCGGTCGCCAAAATCATCGCGTCCGTCCCAGGCGATACAATCATCGCGGCGAAGGGCGCCGTCGGAAAACATGGTGTGGTCGATAGTCTTTACCATCCGGCCCGAAACCGTATAGATTTGGATCAACACATCGAGCTGTTGGCCGTACATATTGTGGTCGAACTGAAAGCAGGTATAATCGGTAAAGGGGTTGGGGTAGTTGAGTACGTGTTGCAGGGCGATACCTTCGGAAGAAGCCACCACAAATTCAGTGAGGCCTTCACCGGAGTTGTTGGATACGTCCCAGGCTTTTACGCTAATCTTATGACGGCCTTCGGGGAGTTTTGACAGCGGATATCGCACCGTGCCTTTGGTATAGTCGTCCAGTTCGGCTTCGTAGAAGTCGTTGAGCAGCAGCGAGTTTTGGGTATCGTCGTTGAGTACGCCTTCCAGATCGTGGCCGATGCTATTGCCTGCCACATTAATGCCGTTGTCGTCCTGTAATTTGACGAGCAATACCGGCTTGTCATTTGTAATACTTCCAAACACAAAATCTTCGGTATTCATAAAAACGTTGACAAGCGGGCCCTGGTCGTCGGCCAGTCCGTCGGGATGCGTACCGCCGATAATAATATTGCTAAAAGCGCCTGCTGCGTCAGTCAAACGCGATTCATCGGCGGCATAATAGCTTATTTTGCCATGTCCGAAGGAGTAATTAATATCCTTGGGAATGACAAAAGTAAACCGGAAGGCGCCGTTTTGCACGGAAGCGCGGCCTTTAAACAGAATATTGCGCTGCACGTTGAAGGTTCGCACGCGGCTACTTGCGTCTTGTCCCAGCGTAGTCACCGAAGCTGTTTTATCGTAAATAGTGGGATACACCACCCCGTTGAAATTGGTCATGGGCTGGCCATTGTCGTCGACCACTACGCCTTCAATCGTGACGCGTTGTAGTGCGCGCAGCGTATCGGCAATGCCGTCGGCGACATCGTGGGTATTTATTTTGGTAGTAGACACGCCATAGCGGGGCACTGCCAGCACCATAGCCGGATCGCCGATGAGGGCGAATTTTCGGGAATTGGTAGTGATGGTGGGGCTGGTGAAGCTATTTTTGGCGTGTTGCATGGCTTCGCCGATGGTAGGTATCGTGTTATTTTCTTTTGTAAATAAATTGACAAGAGCTGCATCGGTGAGCAGTGCATTTTCGTTGGCATATACGGCACGGGTGGTGCTGAGCAGGCCAACGGCGCCGCCATTGGCGTTGAGGATAGTTTCTTCGCCTGCGCTGACAAAACCGGGGTCGTCGAAGCCGGTAAACGAGCAGGTAGCCGTGAGGAAAAGGGGTAGGCGGTCGGTGTTATTCCAGTCTTGAATTTCCGTGATATTCAGGATGCGTTCCTGGGCCCAGCCTTTGGGGCCGCCGTGGCCCAGGTAGGCCATTACCAGCAGCCCTTTGAAGATAGAGCGGTCGATAGACTGGTTGACTTGCGAATAGCGGTCGCCGGCGGGGGTGGATTCCTGGGGGAATGCGTCAATATAGAGTTTGTCGATATTGTAATTGGGGAAGTTTTGTCCGATATCTACGGCGATGGCATCAGCAGAGTCAATATGGAGGTTGAGGTCTTCGTCGTCGCTGACAAACAGTACGCGATTGCGCCAGTCGCGCAGCATAGAGGGGTCAGTGTCGTAGGCGACCAGTTTATTGACCACCTTTTCTGCCTCTTCGGGGGTTTTCACGGGCAGGCGCCCAACGGCTATATTCATCATGCCGCTGAGCGGATTGGAATTGCCGCCGTTGGAGAACAGGGCGTAGTAGTCGTCGGAAGGAAAAGCATACAGGGGGTTATAAGAATCCTGTTGGTAAGTGGGCACGAAATTATTGCCCAGGTCGTAGATATTGCGCGGATCAAACGAGCCGTCGCCCAACAGCAGCAGGTATTTAAAGCGGTCGGTACGTTCGTAGACCATTCGGGCAAAATCGCGGATAGCTGTGGGGTCGAGTTTTCCTGAGGAGAATTCGTTGTACACCAATTCGATGGGCGCCAGCGATACGTTCAGCCCGTTGTGGTCGGCGCGATGTTGGGCCAGCCGTTGTGCCTGGCTTTCAAAATCGGGGTGATATATTATGATCATATCGGTTTCGGCAATACCGTGCAGGTTTTGGTTGTCAATTTTCCCGATGGCCGTAGGCGCGGGGATACTTTTGGCATTATCGAAAGCGATAAATTCGCGCAGTGCGCCGCCTGGCGCGCCAAACCGGAGTTGGCTGCCTTCGAGCGAAGCCTGTTGCGATTTAGGTTGAAGCGGGTTGGTAATATCCCAAATCTGGATTTGAGTGCCGGCGTTGTCCAGTACGTAGGCAGAGGCGGGTTGGCTAATAGTTTCCACATCGCGGAACGCCATTTGGTCGCCGTGCATGCGCAATTGGCGGCGCACGTTGAGTTGGAGGAAGTCGAGCCAGCCTTCGCTTTCGCTTACTCCGGAGGGTTGGGGGTAGATGACTTTGGCAGAAACCTGTGCGTCAGTGAGGGCGACTTCGCCGGTAAGTACGGCCGTATTGGCGTAATTGCGGTTATTGTCGTCGAGGTCGTACACGGCGGCTGCGATTTCGCTAATTAGCTCCGTACCATTTAATTGAACCCTGAAATGCGAGGGTTTGGTAGCGCGGAGGGCCATCCTGGCATGTACGACGGCCGGGGAAGCAGTAATTAAGTTGGGAAATTGGAAGGCGCCGGGATAATCGTAATCGCGGGCCACCCGGAAGTAATCGCCAAACCAGTTTTGGCCCGAGCCTTGCGCGAGGTCTTTCCATTCGTGGAGCAGATTGAGTTTGTCCTGTTCCAGCCTGGCAAAGTCGTTAAAAGCCGTAGAAGTAAAAGAGGTATTAGTTTCGCTGGATTGGGGAGCTACACGCAGGCCGTTGCCGGGGCCTATTTTTATAAAATAATACGATTTGGTATCGTAAATATTTTTCACCATTTCGAACGTGCCGTCGTTGGACAAAAAGCGCCATTTATCGGGGCCTTCGCCGTAGAGGAGGATATAGTCCTGGCCGTCGAATTTGCCGTCGTTTTCACCGGCGATGAAGACGGCATTTTCCACCAGGTCGTCGGGGCGGTCGGCGGTCACATCGGTTGGCAGCATACCGCCGCCGTTGCCGTATACTTTGATGGTACGGGGATCAATATTATCGAGGTTGCTAATTTTCAGCTGGTTTTTGAGGAAGTCGTAGGTGAGTTTGAATACGCCGGATTGTGAAACGGCCATTTTATAAATATCGCCATCGCTGAGTACCGACAGAGTCGTATTATTGGGGCCGCGAGCGGCGCCGGTAGAAGAGGGGAGGGCCGACACCTGTAATTCGGCGCTGACCAGGCGTTCGTAGCCGTTGCCGGTTTTCACAATAGGCACAAAAGAAATCACCCCGGAAAAATCATTGCGGTTGCGCCATACGTTAGTGACAAACTGCAGGGTTTCGGCCAGTTGGGTTTCGTCGCCGGGGGCGGGTTGCCAGTTGAAGGGTTCAAACTGGGCGCGTAAGACCTGCACCTGCAACGCGCTATTGGCGGCGAGGGGAATAGTGCGTTGAACGTAAGGGAGGGAGGGGTAGGCTTCTCCAAAAACGGCGCCTTCAAAACCCCAGCGTTGAAGCAGGGTATTACCGGCTTGCAGCGTGGCGGATTGCGATTGCCAGTTGAGGCGTTCGTTTAATACGGTGGTTTGGGCGTCCAGCCAAAAAGGCGTTAATATGGCGATAATTATAGCTGTAAACGTCAAATGTTTCATACCTTACGCGTTGAGTTGCAAAAAAAACGTTGTGAGATAGGGGATATTGCTTATTAACGTACCAGCCTTAAAAAAGGTCGGCTAACCAACTTTTCGGCCTCAAATATCTCGCAAATTAAGGTTTAAGGTATTAAATTAACCGCGAATTGGCAGTTATTATACATACTGAAGAGAAGGAGTTATGAAGAAGTGGTTTATTGTAATGGTCATTTTGGCGGGTTGCGTGCCTGTATTTTCGCAAGATCCGGTATTCAGCCAGTTTTATGCAGCGCCGTTGCATTTGAACCCGGCCTTTGCCGGTGTAACCAATGCGCCGAGGATTACGCTCAACTACAGGAACCAATATCCGGGTTTTCCCAATGCCTATATTACCTATGCGGCTACGTACGAACAATCTATCGAAGCGCTTAATAGCGGCTTTGGGTTGATGTTAAGCGCGGATGCTGCCGGCGACGGCATTTACAAAACCAACAGGATGGCGGCGGTGTATGGTTATCGTTTGCAGGCGAGCGATGGTTTTTTTATCAAATTCGGCATAGAGGCCGGGTTGATCCAGACCGTCATCGACTGGAACCGGCTGGTGTTCGGCGATCAGCTCGACCCGCTTACGGGGGCTGTAGACGGCAGCGGCAACCCCAATCCCAGCCAGGAGTTGCAGCCGGAGCGGCTCAACAACACGGTATTTGACATATCGGCGGGTTTGTTGGCTTACGGGGGGCCGTTTTACGGGGGCGTTTCGGTCAAGCACCTCAACACGCCCGACGAGAGCATCATCAAGCTCAACGAGAACCTCAATGCGGGTTTACCCCTGCGCATTACCGTGCACGCCGGAGCGGAATTTAACTTAGGCGGGCGCAATAATAGGGGTAATACGGCGTTTATATCCCCGAATGCGATGTTCATAAAACAAGGGCCGTTCGGCCAGTTTAATGTGGGCGCATACGCCGGTTTCGGGCAATTTTTCGGAGGCGCCTGGTATCGGCACACCTTGTCAAACCCCGATGCAGCTATCGTCATGTTAGGTTTTCGCAAAGGCGTTTTGCGCATAGGTTACAGCTACGACCTCACCTTGTCGCCGTTGTCGCAGGCGCCGGGAGGAACCGGGGGCACCCACGAAGTATCGTTGACGATTAATTTTGACGACAGTCGTGAATTGGCACGCAAGAAGAGAGCTTCGCGGTATAACGATTGTTTTAAGATGTTTAATTAGGTTGTGGGTTGTAGGTTGTGGGTTGTGGGTTGTAGGTTGTGGGTTGTAGGTTGTCAGTTCACTGTTCACTGTTCACTGACAAATGTTAAAGTCTGAGAAAAAAAGCTACTCAACCGAAGCCTCTATGGCATGGAATCACTTTTTCGCTATATTTGCTGGTCGTTTCTAAAAACAAATTATTGAAGTAATGAAAAATCTGTTGAAGTCAGGCGTCATCCTCGTTGTCGTTGCGCTTTTGCTGGGCTCATGCAGTAGCAATGAGCGCTCCAGTTCTACCGGTTGGAAGTACAACGATCAAAAGTGGGGTGGCTTTGAAAAGCTGGATTATCAAGGCCAGGCGACAGGGCCCAACCTTGTATTAGTGGAGGGCGGTACCTTTACAATGGGTATTACCGACCAAGATGTCACTTACGATTGGAACAACGTTGCTCGCCGTGTTACGGTAACATCTTTCTACATCGATGAAACGGAGGTTACAAACCTCGATTACCGCGAATACCTGTTTTGGGTGGATCGCGTATTCGGCGAATCGTATCCTGAAGTATTGCAGAAGGCATTGCCTGATACGTTGGTATGGCGCGAAGAACTGGCGTTCAACGAGCCGATGGTGGAAACTTATTTCCGCCACCCTTCGTATGACAACTACCCCGTAGTGGGTGTGTCATGGTTGCAAGCTAATGACTACTGCAGGTGGCGTACCGACCGCGTGAACGAAATGATTCTTATCGAAAAGGGCATTCTCAATCCCAATGCGGAACAAAAAGACGAAGACAACTTCAACTCGGAATCTTATCTCGTAGGCCAATACGAAGGTAATGTGCGCAAGAACCTGAAAGACATTCGCACCGGCGGCGAGCGTCGCGTGCGTTTTGAAGACGGTATCCTCTTGCCCGAATACCGGCTACCTACAGAAGCCGAGTGGGAATATGCAGCTTGGGCGCTTCGCGGCAACCAGGTTTCGGAGAAGGATGAATTGATCAGCGACCGCCGTATTTATGCCTGGAATGGCAACACGGTTCGCTACCAGAAGCGCGACAAACAGCAGGGTTTTATTCTTGCTAACTTCAAGCGCAGCGGTGGCGACTACATGGGTATGGCCGGCCGTCTCAATGACAATGCTTGTCCTACGGCGCAAGTTCGCTCTTATCCGCCCAATGATTACGGTCTTTTCGATATGGCCGGCAACGTGAACGAATGGACGCTCGACATATACCGTCCGCTCACCAGCACGACGCTGCGCGATGTAGAAAACCAGGATCTCAACCCCTTCCGCGGTAACAAATTCCAGCAGAAGCAATTGGACGAAGAAGGCAAACCTGTAGAAAAAGACAGCCTCGGCCGCGTGAAATACCGCTATGTAGAAGATGACGAGGTGTCCAATCGCGAGAACTACAAAGTAGGCCAGCCGTTTAACTTCCTCGATGGCGACCAACAATCGCAAGCGTTTTATGACTATGGCGAACACACGCTCGTGAGCGACAAAGCCCGCGTATACAAAGGCGGCTCTTGGGCTGACCGCGCCTTCTGGCTTTCGCCGGGCTCTCGCCGCTTTAAAGACGAAGACAAGGCCGACCGCACTATCGGTTTCCGCTGTGCGATGGTTCGCGTGGGTTCACCTACGGATGAACCCAGCGGTATCGCCTTTAAATCGAAGAAAAAGTCGAAACCCAGAAGATACAAGTAGGATTTATCTATTCTACGATACGATAACAGCGAGGCGCCCGGGAGGAATCCGGGGCGCCTCGCTGCGTTATTACTTTCAAAGTTCTTACCTTTAGCGGCTTATTCGGCTTTGATATGACTTTAGATCATTTATATGCCATATTCCAGCAGCATCCTCGTTGTTGTACGGATTCCAGGATGGTGCAGCGGGGCGATATTTTTTTCGCTTTGAGGGGCGATAATTTTGACGGCAACCAATATGCTGTCAAGGCATTGGAAGCCGGCGCCACTTACGTGGTCGTTGACGACCCGCTCGTGTACCGGCAAGGCGATGCGCGGTATTTGCTGGTAGATAACGTATTGCTCACCCTGCAAGATCTGGCGCGTTTTCACCGCCGGAAATTCGATATACCGGTGATCGCCATTGGTGGCAGCAATGGGAAAACCACCACCAAAGAGCTTGTTAGCGCCGTGTTGCGCAACCACTACCCCATGTACGCCACGCCGGGTAATCTCAATAATCATATCGGCGTGCCGCTCACCTTGCTTCATATACCTCCGAAAACAGAAGTTGCCGTAGTAGAAATGGGCGCCAACCACCAAGGCGAGATGGCCTACTTATGTCGTATTGCAGAGCCGACGCATGGCCTGCTTACTAATATCGGCAAAGAGCACCTGGAGGGCTTCGGCAGCATAGAGGGCGTCCGACAGGCTGAATCGGAGCTTTACCGCTATCTCGCTGCCGGCAACGGTATGGCATTTATCAATCGCGACGAACCCGACCTGGAACAATTAGCCCGGCCGGTAACCAAAAAGTTGCTTTACGGCCATGTGCCGATATTGAACCCCGACCAAAAGCGGCTGTATGAGATGAGCCTGCTTACCGCACAACCCTTCCTAAGCGTTGCTTTTTGGAGTGATAATGGCGAATTGATAACAGCCCACACCAGGTTATTGGGGCATTACAACCTGGGCAATATCATGACTGCCATTGCGCTGGGACAGTATTTTAAGGTGCCGGCATTAAAAATAAAAGAAGCTCTCGAGCAATACGTGCCGGCCAACAACCGCTCGCAATTGCTCGAAAAAGGTGGCAATACTTATATCATGGATGCTTACAATGCCAATCCCAGCAGCATGGAAAAGGCGATACACAGTTTTGCAGCGATGGAGGGCCATCCTAAAATTGCGGTACTGGGCGATATGTTGGAGTTGGGCGAAGCCAGCGAGCACGAACACGATTATATTGCCAGGCTGGCGCTCAATCAACGCATTGACGAATTGCTGCTTGTCGGCAAAGCCTTTGCTACCGTAGCCGACGAACTGGGCGTTCGCCATTTTGCCGATTCCGACTCCCTGGCCTTTTGGTGGCGAGAGCACTCGCCGACAGGGGCTTTGGTGCTGGTGAAAGGCTCGCGCGGCATTAAGTTGGAGCGGATGATGGACTGAAGCGACTTTACGACTTTACGACTGTACGACTGTACGACTGTACGACTGTACGACTTTACGACTTTACGACTTTACGACTTTACGAACAATGATCGTACAGTCGTAAAGTCCTTATTCGTTCGGCAGATGGAGGGTGGGGAAGATTTTGGGGATTTCGTTGCGCGACGAGATATTCAATTTTTTAAAAATACTGCGCTGGTGGTATTTGACGCCTTGAACGGAAAGCGACATGACTGCGGCGATTTCGGGGTAAGTCATTCCTTCCATCAGATAATGCACGATTTGCCTTTCGATAGGTTTGAGCTCGACATTTTCGATTTCGGACCTGTTTTTTTGTTTGGGTGAAAAATACTGCACGATACGCCTGGCTACAGAAGACGACAAAGCGCTGCCCCCTTCCTCCACCATAGATACCAATTGTTCTTCCAGGTTTTTTAGCGGTTGGTTTTTCAGCATATACCCCGTAGCGCCGGCGCAGAGGGCCTTAAAAATATCGTCGGGGTCGTTAAAAACAGTGTACATCACGATATCGGTTTCTTCCGGCAGTAAGCGTTTGAGTCCGCCGATTGCATCGATGCCTGAAATTCCGGGCAGATTGATATCGAGCAGCAGGATGCGCACATCAATATCGGGTTTATAGAGCCGCATAAACTTCTCCACAGATTCAACGGCAAAAGTGCAGCTCAGGTATTCGGAACTTTCGCAATAGGCTTGAAAATTTTGCCTGAACTGGGGGTTGTCTTCTATCATAGCGACGTGAATCATAGCGAGCAAGTTTAGCATTTACAATCAAAACGAAAAACCGGTTTTCTCAAAAATATCGGGAACTTTTACAACGATCCGGAAAGAGCCGTCGGTATGGTCGGTTTCGAGTAGGCCATGCATCAATCTGGCGCGGTTGGCCATACTTTCAAGCCCTTTGCCGCTGGAATAGGGGGATGGTTGAGTGGCTTCGAAGTAATTCTCAATAGTTATGGACAACTCCTGGCGGTAATTTTCGAGACGAATAAATACGGAGCTGCTTTTTGTATGTCGAATAATATTAGTTACCGCCTCTTTAAAAATCATCACCATATGGTGTCGCACCTGGGAGTTTAGGTTTTGTTCGGGAGCTGCCAGATGGGTTTCTACCCTCAGGCGTATTTGTTGGGGATGGAAAACGGATTCGGCAAAATCCTGCAGTCGGTTAACGAGGTCGCCGAGCGTTTGGCGTTTGTCGTCGATAGCCCAGACAATATCGCTGAGTTTGCCGAGGCTTTGATCGCTGAGTGATTCCAGTTGGGAGAGTGTAGGGTCGGGATTTTGGATTTTCATGGTTTTTACCAGCATAGAGATTTGAGACAGGGAAGTGGCCACGTCATCGTGGAGGTCGTCGGCTATTTGTTTTTTGACCTCATAGATCTGGCGAATTTCTTTTATTCGGTAGCGGTAGGCGCCAAAGATGGCGGCAAAACACAAAGAGATCATCCCTATGATAAACCACCAGGTTTTGTAAAAAACTGGCTTGACGCGCAGCCGGATTTGCTTTTCGGCGCTTGTAATACCATCGCGGTTGACGGTTTTGAAGCGAAAAGTATAAAAGCCGGCGGGCAGACTGGTATATTGCACGATGGGGTTATTGCCCTGAGCCATCCAATCGGTATCGAAACCCTCGAGTTTGTGGTAATATTTATTCAGGTCGGGGGCTAAATAGTCGGTAGAGCCTAGCCGGAATTCGATAAATCGCGCATAGGGCTGTAGTTCGACCACATCAGTGGGGTAATCGGGGTAAATCGTTTCGCTTTGTCCTGCGTATTTGCCGGGGCGGGTTATTTTAGCCATAAACACCTGGGGGGAGACGGCTTTTTTTCGTATGTGGTTCGGATTGAAGTAAGTCACCCCGTTTAGTCCGCCAAAATACATCGTTTGTGTGGAAGTATCGAGCCATGCGGAAGAGGCATTAAATTCTTCGTTGTGCAGCCCGTCGGCAGTTGAGAAGTTGAGGAATTCCCCTGTGGAGGGGGTAAACCGGCTGAGTCCCTGATTAGTGCTGATCCAAAGATTTTGCTGTTCATCGGGCAAAATACAATTCAAGATATTATTGGGCAAGCCGTCGGCGATAGTATAGGTGCGTTCAATTTTTTTAGTATCGGTATTCAGGCAGATCAGGCCCTGGCCGCGAGTACCCAGCCAGAGTAAATTATTTTGTGCAAAAGCGCAGAAGATAACTCCCGGGGAGTGATCTTTCAGATAATTTTTTGAAATAGTTGTTCCGGAAATTTGGTATAGCTCATCGTCGCCGGCGGCCCAGATATCACCGTTGGCAACTTGAATCATTGTAGTAATAGGGTTGCTAAGGCTTGTTTCAAATGCCATGTCTTTGAGATTGGGGTTTTCGGGGTTGAAGCGCCACACCCCAGGTTGTCTGCCGGCCAGCCAAAGGCGTTTGTTGAAATCGGTGAGGCCGTAGAAATGGTGATAAGTTTGGTCTTTTATTAAAAAATCAGGTTTTGCAAAGTTTTGAAGATCAATGGAAAAGATGTCATTGTATTCCCCTGCAAGGAGTAAATGCCCTTGCCCCAGCGGGAGCATAACCCGGCTGGGGGGTATTCCTTCACAGATTTCTTTTAGCCGGCCTGTGCGCTTTTCAAAGCGATAGACGCCTCGGTCGCTGGAAACGAAAAGGTCTTCCTCATTGCCATAGATAGCCCGGGTAGACATGCCTTTGAGTGCCGATAAATGGCGAAATTGGGTATGGCGCCGGGCCAGGATAAACAGACCAAAAGTAGTGCCGATCCATAGGTTTCCATGTTGGTCGGGTTCGACACAGATGGGCAGTTGGATTTTAGAAGCCAGATCGGAGGGAAGCAATACGTTAGCATTACTTATATACTCATTCAGTATGGCTTTGAGGACAAAAGGGTTGGTCAAAGAACCGGTAGTAATTTGGGGGGATGGTACAAACGCATTGGAGGATTGATCAAAATACAATGACTTGCCTGTAGCGTAAAAAACGATAGCCCCCTGGCCGTAATTGAGTACGTGGAGATCGTCGCGATATGGTATATGGTAGCGCTGTGTTTTTTTAGTAGCCTCCTGACGGCGCGTCACATTACCTGAAGCCATATCATATGCCCAAATACCTGTCTTTCCGGGTAGTTTAAAGATAATATCGCCCCTCAACGGCGCCGGTTTTTTTTCAACTTGTAAGGAATTGTCTTTTAATGTTGCGCTAAGCCGGTATATCTGATGATTCAACCTGCCGTATACCTGATTTTTTTCGTCTAATGCCAGATAAGATATACCGTCTACCCTGGCGCATTTTTGGCGCCCCGGCATAATCAGGTAAACGGCATTGGCTGTTCTAATCCACAAATAGTGTGCCTGGTCTTCGAAGATTTGTAAGATCACGATATTTTTCAAGGCATTGCATTGCCCCGGCACTTCCAGTTCAAACAGCGAGACCTGGTGGCCGTCGTAGCGATACAGGCCGCTGTGGGTACCCAGCCAAACCAGTCCGTTGTGATCATGGCAAATAGCGTTCACGTTGCGGTCGGCGAGGCCTTCGCGATAGCCCAGGTAGCGTATGTCGCAACCTGCCGGTTGGGCGACTACGGCCAGTGTTGACATGGCAATTCCCGCCAAAATGAATATAATAATGAAGTACTTCATTTGCATGGGTAAAGTTCTTCCAAAAGGCGATTGCTACCGCAAATTCGGGTTCATTTTTCATAAAACTATACGGCCGTATAGTTTTTTTGAAAACCTTCGGGTAATTACCATAATTGTTTAGTGCATGTGTAATTTTGCGTCGCATATCAAAACAAGGAGCATACTAACTCACACTATAAACACAAACCGCTGTGATTGGAAAGCCCAATTCGCGGTCCAAAAAGCGAATTTGTTTTAGATTACTAAGGGGAACTACTAATTTTAGAAACAGCGGTTTGCAAGGCATTTTCTTTGCAGACCGCTGTGTTTTTTTGTACAGGACCATCCTTTATTGTTAATTTTGTAGGAAAGATAGTCGCTGAATGTTAAAGTTCGCAAATAGCCTGATACTTATTTGTTGTTGTATTTCAGTTCTCAGCGCTCAAAACATTTCCATAGAGAACCTGACGATAGAGGACGGACTATCGCAGGGCATGGTATATGATATTCTACAAACCCGCGACGGATTTCTCTGGGTGGGTACCAAAGACGGCCTAAATCGCTACGACGGCTATAATTTCAGGGCATGGAACAATGACCCGGCCGATCCATATTCTTTGGCCGACAATACAATCACTGCGCTTTACGAGGATAGCCGAGGCTGGCTTTGGGTGGGCAGCGAAAGCAAGGGGGTGCATTTGTTTGACCGGCAATCCAACCGTTTTTTTCATTTTACCTTTCCAATAGTTGCAAACAGGGGCAAACAAGTATTATTTGATGTACGTCAAATAACAGAAGATGCCGATGGGAATATCTGGGTAGTCAATAGAGGAGGGGGCGTATTCAGGCTGACCATTCCCCGGGAGTGGGTTAAAGCGCTACCCGATAAACCCGAATTGGGTATGCTTACCACCCTGATGCCTGTCGTTTTCCCGGTAGAAGCCCCCTCCAAGGTCAATAATATTGAAGAATTTCTCGCCATAATTGCGATAAATTCTAACCGCATCCTGATAGGTTCTACGAAATACCTATATGAGGTAAACCCCCGCACTCTTTTGGCAAAGCGATTACATCTTCCTAAAAACACAAGTCAGGAGGCGTCAGGACTGTCAAAGACCGGTAACGGCGTGATCTGGGGTGTTAATAGACAGGAGGTATTTGCTTTTCATAACAATCAATTTTTTCATTATCCATTCCCTGAAGGCGCATTTGTTGATGTTAATCCTCGCATAAAGGCTGGCGAAAATAATCGCGTATGGGTTTTATTTGGAAATAAATTATGGACGGTTTCAGGCACGCAATCCGGGCAGGTGGACAAACCCGATTATATCATCGACAAGCCGGCTAATGCGCTTTTTTCTGACAATCAGGGTAATATATGGGTTGGAACCCTGGGCTACGGCCTGCGCAAAATTACGCCGCGAAAAGCCATGTTCAACAGCAGCCTGGAAGGGCACAGTATTTGGGGCGTGTGGCAAAGCAAGTCGCAGGAAGTATATATTAAAATAGTCAATAAGATATACACATACAATAGACATACCGACAAATTGTCAGACCAACTAGCTTTTCCAGATGCCTGGCCACAGCAAAACGACATAGTTTTTGAGCCGTCAGGCAATTTTTGGCTATTGTGCGGATTGAGAGATAAAGTAGTCAATATCACGGAATTGCGTCGGTATCGGCATGATAAAACACTGTTGGGGGTTTATCCCCTCAAGCTGGACCGGTATCCTTATGCCAGTTTGTTGTATACAAAAGACGGTAAGTTGTGGGCGTCGGGTTCTTCGGGGCAATTGCTGCGATTAGAACCGGAAACGGGGAAGGTCGTCTCATATGATTTTGGTTTTCTCTTTGGCAAAGACGCCCACTCCGTACTTGTTTTTGCGTTGGTAGAAGACGGCAACGGCCATATCTGGGCCGGCACCCAATTGGGCCTGGTGAAAGGCATGCGAAAAGGTGATCAGCTCAAATTTGAATTATACAAAACAGATTTTTACGAAAAACAGACGCTCAGCAACAACTCTGTAGCTTGTCTGCTGCCCGATCCGGTTGAGCCCGATAAGATCCTATGGATTGGCACCAAAGGAGGCGGAATAAATCGCCTGGATATGAGTTCAGGGCAGTTTTCTCAAATAACCACCGCAGAGGGCTTGCCCAACAACGTGGTATACGGTATTTTATCAGACAAAGAGGGAAACTTGTGGTGTAGCACCAACAGGGGCCTGGCGAATATTATACTCCAAAACAGGAACCTGGATCGGATCATACCCTATACCGCCGGCGACGGTTTGCAGAGTAGCGAATTTAATACGCAGGCTTTTTTCAAAGGCCCCGGCGGAGAGTTGTTTTTTGGCGGCGTCAACGGCTTGAATTATTTTTTCCCGGAGCAGTTGAAATTTAATGCGAAGATCCCCAACATCTACATTGTCGGGTTGGAGGTCAACAACAAACCCATCTGGATGGGGGAAGACCGCAAAACGCCATTGGAATACCTGCGCCGGCTGAAATTATCGCATAACGAAAACAACCTGTCTTTTGAGTTTGCGGCTACCGACTTTACCGACCCGGTAAAAAACCAATACAAATACCAGCTTTTGCCAATAGAAAAGGACTGGGTATTCGATCGCGAGCATCATTTTGCGCATTATACCCACTTGTCTCCCGGGCGTTACCGGTTTAGGGTGCTGGGAAGTAATAGCTCGGGCACGTGGAGTGAAACGCCCCGAGAAATCGAAATTATCATCATGCCACCCTGGTGGGCCTCCACCCTCGCATACTTGTGTTATACTCTGATAGTAAGCCTTATCGTTTGGCAAATATACCGCGCACATATCCGCAATATACAATTGACCGCCCGGGTTGCTTATGAGCAACGCGAACGTGAGCGCGTGCGTGATCTGGAGCGGATGAAGTCCAATTTTTTCTCCAACATCACTCATGAATTCCGAACGCCGATTACACTGATCCTGGAGCCGCTGCGGCAAATACTGCAAGATCCATCGCATGCGAAATGGCTATCCAATGTACGATTGGCCGAAAATAACAGCCGGAAATTGTTGCACCTGGTCAACCAACTCCTCGATTTGGCCAAATTGGAAAGCGGCGCCATGAAAACGGAATACCGGCAGGCACGCGCCGGAGATATTTTCAGATCGGTAGTAGAATCCTTTGCCGCTGTGGCAGAAAGCAAGGGTATTTCGCTGCATTATGAGGAGAGCGGCGAAGATGTGTTGGGCGAATTCGACCAGGACAAGCTGGAGAAAATAGGGGCCAACCTGTTGTCAAATGCCCTGAAATTTACCCCGTCCGGCGGAAGTATTCGGGTAGCGTATGAGGTGTTGGCGGTGTCGTCTATGCCCGAGACCCAATTAGTTGAGGGGTATGTGGTGTTTTCTGTGAGCGATACCGGCAGGGGGATTGCCCCAGAAGACCTTCCCCGTATTTTTGAACGGTTTTACCAATCTGCCGATGAAGCGAAGCAGGAATTACAGGCAGGCACCGGTATCGGCCTGGCGCTTTGCAGAGAATTGGCCGGGATGATGGAAGGAAAAATTGAAGTAGAAAGCGAATTAGGCAAAGGCGTCACCTTTATCCTTAAGCTTCCACTGCGCAAGGCGATTTTTGCTGATAATTGGAAGGAAGAGCCTGTGAAGGAGTTGTTGGATGATATGGGGTCGCATAATTTGCAGCCGCCTGAGTTGCAGGTATCCCCGATGAAAAAGGGACGCCCATTGGTATTGCTGGCCGAAGACAATGACGAATTGCGGGCATTTCTACATCAAACATTAGCAGACAAATTCAACGTACTTGTAGCGCCCAACGGGGCGGAAGCCCTGGCGATCGCTCGTAACAACGTGCCGGATATTGTAGTTTCCGACCTGGTAATGCCCCGGCTTGATGGGATAGGGCTGCTCGACGCACTCAAAAAGGATGTAGTTACCAGCCATATCCCTGTGGTGCTGCTTACGGCCAAAACCGCGCTTGAAAGCCGCCTGAAAGGCCTTCAACACGGCGCTGATGCCTACCTGAACAAACCTTTTAATTCAGAAGAACTCCTGGCATGGCTGGAGAATCTGCTCGAGAACAGACGTCGGCTTCAAGAGAAATTCAGTTTAGCTGAAGATGATGATAAAATAGCTTTACCAAGTGATGGCGACAATGTGCTGGGGGTTATCGACCGCAAGTTTTTGGCTCGATTGCAAGAAGTGGTTGAAGAGGAATTAGAAAACGACCAACTCAGTGCGGAAGACCTCGCCCGTCATTTAACGATGAGCCGTTCTCAACTGCACCGCAAACTCACCGCCATCACCGGCCAGTCGGCAGGAGAGTTCCTGCGCAATTATCGCCTCGACAAGGCTATGCAATTGCTGCGCACCGGCGAAGGCAACGTAAGCGAGATTGCCTGGCGCGTGGGTTTTGTCAATGCCAAACATTTTTCAACTTCTTTCAAGGAGCGCTTCGGCGTGCCGCCCAGCGAGGTAAAATCAAGCCTGGCGGGCTGATTGACACAATTACAAACCTTTTTGCAACATACGGAAACCTCATTTTGATCTCCGGCTTATAAATTTGTAACCAGCAATTAAGCATTACAGACCGGCATTTGCCGGTTTTAGGATATATAACTTTTTACATTAAGGGGACTACTAAATTTTTACAGTGGTTTGCAGGTAATGACTTTGCAGACCACTGTTTTTTTTGGGTGAACTGTGAACGGCTCTTTGATCTGTTCACAGTTCACAGTTCACTGTTCTTCACCTCTTAACTACAATTTTCTTTATCAGAAGAGCATCGGATGTCAATCCGTATAATACATATACTCCGGGTGGAACATCGGATAGATTCAGCCGAAGTAAATGTCCTGTGGTTTGTACATCAAGAGGACTGGTTATTCCACTCATATCAATCAAATTCCACGCTTTTACAAAGCCGGCGTCCTTTACAAATAATTCACTTGTCGCCGGATTGGGGAACACATCGAGTTGTTCTACTGTCAACTCGCGGCTGCCCGTGGTAAGGTCGCAATACACCTGAAACAGGTACAGATAAGTCTGAGTACCTCCCATCAGGGATACCACCACGGCATCCAGGCCTTCAAAGCCGGAATCGGGGCGGTAGGCCAGTCCGGCGCCGTCGGTGGGTTCCAAAATGATCTCTGCATGGCCGTGCTGTGCCTGCACAACTATTTGCGGGGCCCACCAGCCGCTCAGGTTGTTGATGTATACCGAATCATTGCAGGGCGTCAAATTTGCGAAGACGGTTGAAATAGGATCAGGACAGCTGATATGATACACATAGATGCCTGTATCGCAGGTGATCTGGGTAGCATGGGCGCATGCGATCACTAAAGTATCGGCGCCTTCAAAATGGGGTGGCGCTACATATTGCAGTAGATTCGGTTCGATAAAATCGCCGAGCAACATAGCATGGCCGTAGGTGGGCAGATCCACAATTTGGGCCGGATTCCAGGTGGGATAGCCGAGGCTGCCGACCAGGCTGGTGTCGCCGCAGATGATATCCCGCGTTTCAGTGAAAGTTTGCGCGCCGGCGAGCAAAGGCAACACCCACGTCATGGCTACGAGTATAAATCTTTTCATTAGGCTGGTTTTTATCAATAGACGTAAAAACCGGCTCGCAGGGTTGGGCTAGCGTCCGTAAAGCGCAGCGTAACGCGCAATGTATTTGCCGATTACGTCAAATTCGATATTAACGCGGGCGCCGGCTTTCATATCCTGAAAATTGGTGTTTTCGTAAGTGTAGGGGATAATCGCCACCGAAAATACGTCGTCGTGCGGATTAACCACCGTAAGACTGACGCCGTTGATAGCTATAGAGCCTTTATCTACCAGCAGGTGTTCGGGACTGGGGTTGTACCGAAAGTGATAATACCAACTGCCGTCGGCTTCCTCCACGCCTGTACACACGGCGGTAGCGTCTACGTGACCTTGCACGATATGACCATCGAGGCGGCCGTCGGAGCGCATAGCCCTTTCGAGATTCACCTTATCGCCCACCTGCAAATCGCCCAAATTGGAGCGCAGCAGGGTTTCAGCGATAGCCGTGACGGTGTGTTCGCCCTCGCCCCGGCCCACCACGGTGAGGCACACGCCGTTGTGCGAGAGGCTTTGATCAATTTTCAGTTCATCAGAGACCGGAGCTTTAAACGTAAAATGCACGTTGCCGCCTTCGCGGCGAATTTGGGCCACTTCGCCCATAGATTCGATAATTCCTGTAAACATAACTTATCTGATCAGTTCGATATAGCCGCTCAAAACGTTGGGATTGACACTAATGCCACTCACACGCCGTTCGAGTAAGCGGCAGGTGTAAAAATAGGCGCCTGTTGCCAGCGCTTCTCCTTTGGCGTTATTGCCATTCCAGTTGAGCGCCGGATCGTTAGTTTTGAATACCAGTTGTCCCCATCGGTTAAAGACCTCGAATTCGACACTTTCGATAAAGCAGGATGAAATGGGAATAAACAGGTCGTTTTGTTGGTCGCCATTGGGTGTAAATGCATTGGGTAACACATAGAAGGGGCAATTGTCCACGCACACCACATTGCTAAATGGGCTTTCGTTGGCGAAAGTATCCAGCGCGGTCACCACATAACAGCCGGCGATGCCAAATTCCGGCCTGTGTTCGAAGTTAGTGATTCGGGAGTCGTCGACAAAAGCGATTTTAATAAAATCAGCGCCTTGAGTCGGTGCATAGTAGATATTGTACGCCACCACATCGTCGGTAGTCGGGCACAGCAACATGGGATTTACCCAATTCAAAATATTGAACAGGTTTTGTTCATCATCGCAGTTGACGAGTTCGTCGCACACATTGTCGACTTCCAGGCTGGGGGGGCATGGCGCCACGTTGTCTATGGGTGTCGCACAGCTTTCCTGGGAGAAATTTTCAATGGGATTGATAATCCCGCTGACACCGTAGGAACCTACGCTTTTTACTTTGTAGCAATACGATACACCGTTTAACAGGCCGGTATCTGTGAAAGCGGGATCTACCACGGTGGCTATCGAATCGAAGACTCCAGAGGTATTTTTGCGGTAGACGGTATAGCTGTAATTATTCCAGGGCACTATTTCCGTCCAGGAAAGGGCGTTGGCGTTGTCAGTTGGCGATATATTCAGAAATACCGAGGAAGCGGGATTAGTAGCGCCCAGCAGGGTAGCGCCGCCCTGGATATAGAAATTGACCATATAGCTGTATGCGCTGCCGGCAGTATTGAGGCCGTTATCCACGAAGCAGGTATCGTTGGCAGCGGCAAAAGTGGGGCTGTCAAATGATACGCCGATGGGTTGAAAATCGGTTTCGTTAGTGGTTTGTCCAGGTGCCCTAAGCACTTCATAGCGATAGGGGCCCGGGTTGAGCAGCGTATCGAGATCGGGCAGCAGCGGTTTCGACCAGCAAACGCGCATCTGTCCGTTGGTGGCGTCGGTTTGCTGTACGTCTACGTGCGTAATGAGGGGTAAATCGCGGCTGAGTTGCACGCAAATTTCTGCCGAGGGCAGGCTTTCTACCCGGTTGTAAGTGTATTGCCCGCCGGGGGTGGTCTTGGCAAATTCGCCCAGGATGCGGTAGCAGTATGTTCTGCCCCGTTCCAGGTTGGAATCGAGGTAGAAATACCGGTCGTTTTGGACTTGCTGGATGGGTATATTGGTCAACTTGGTATAACCTCTGCCTTCCAGTCCCGTGACGCATTCGTCGATGGCGAAATTATTGCTGCCTTCGCGCCGCCACACGGTAAAGCCCCGGAAGTAATTGTCGAGCGTATTGTCGCAAAAATAAGGTTTGGCCCAGGTCACGGTCACTTGCCCGGAGGCTGGTTGGGCCTGTACATCCTGCGGTGGCGGGCCGACGACCTTGATACGCATACTTTTCAATGTAGCCAGGCCCGAGGAGTCGCCAAAATAGTTGTCGACGGCTTTGAATACCACCGAATAAAACTGATCGGAGACGTGTTCGCAGGCGGTTTGCCAGGTAAAGGTTTTTACTACGGGGTCGTCTTCAAAAATATTGGTATCGGGGGTGAAGGTTGCGGGGCTGACGGCCACTTCGAAGGGGCCGCCCAATGCGGTGAGCCTGACTTTTTGGATTGTTTCCGGCAGCGGAGCGGTGGCCGATACCTCAAAACTGATCAGTTCTCCTGCGATCACACAAATTTCATCAAAAGGGGTGACTACGGGTGGAGGCAGATTTTCGCATTCTTCCACGAGAATTTGCATATCGCGCACCAGCGTATCTATGGGAATGCCGTTGCGGTATTCTACGATAATCATGGCCAGGTTGTATTCGCCGGCCTGCGTAGGTGAATTCCACACAATATCGCCGGTTCGTTCGTCGATGCTCAGGTTGTTATTTGGTCCTGGATTAATCTGATTGGGAAACTGGTAGTTGGGTACCGGGGTGTCGTCATCCTGAAGTGGCACGATAAAGTGGTACGACAAGCTATCGCCGTCGGGATCATAGGCATTGGGGTTGTGGGTAAAAACGCGGCCTACGCAGCCCATATCGATGGGGGGCTGTAGCAATCGCGGCGTGCTGTTGCAACCTTGAAACTGGGGGTTGGGAATGGTGAAAAGGGTGGCAATATGAAATTTCACCTGGTCGGAATTGGGGTAGTTTACGTTGAGAATACCGCCGATGCGGTTGGGGTCGGTAGTAGAAATGCGATAGGCGCCGCGCGCCGAATAGGTATGAAAGCCGATATAATAGTTGCGCTTGATATCGTTGCCCAATAACTCGCCCTGCGGCGGGTTGCCGGGGCCGTTTACGCGGCCTACGCGGTCGCAGGTGCCGTCGCCCCAACACACCAACAGCGTATCGCGGTCGGCGGCCGTACTGCTCGCCTTAGTGTAAGTAACCACGATAGCCTTTACCGTAAGGCTGGTGACGCAGTTGCCCACCTGTTCCACCCAGATTTCGCCGGCGCGGTTGTGGGTGGCATAGAGCCCATGCGCTATCAGCCACAGGGCGGCGGTGAGAAGAAGGGGAAGGAAACGGTAGCGTTGGGTCATATGCTTAAAGTTTAAACTGTTGTGGGTTGTCGGTTGTGGGTTGTCGGTTTCACTGTTAATAGACAAAAATAGAAAGAACAAACTGACAACCGACAACTGACAACCGACAACTGAATATTTAACGGCAAAGCCCTGCAATTAGTTTGTCATTTACCAGACCCTTAGCGCATCAGCACGACATCGCCTTCGAATATTTCGACCCAGCCGTCCACAAACTCGATTTCTGCCAGGAATGCGTAAACGGCTGTATTCATGGGGCGTCCTTTAAAGTTGCCATCCCATCCGTAGGTTGGGTCGTTGGGCTGAAAGGTTTGCCTGCCGAACACCTGGTTGCCCCAGCGGTCAAAAATCATAAAATTCCGGATAAGCAACACATCGGGTCCGCCGAAAATCGTCAAAATGTCGTTGGCGCCGTCGCCATTGGGCGAAAAGACATTGGGCACGAATACCTTGCGCGGCTTGAGTAAGTTGATGACCAACCTGTCGATAGCGCTGCAGCCGTTGCTGTCGGCGGCTATCACGGCGAGGTGGGTGGTTTCGTTGGGGGCCAGGTATTGTACCGGCAGTGAGGGATCGGCAAAAAGCGTGTCGGGCGACCAATGCAGCGCAACACCGGCGATATTGGTGATAGCTTCCAGTCGCACGGAATCGCCCAGTTCAATGGTCAGATCATCGCCTAATTCCACCAGTACCTCTTGTGGTTCAATGACTTGGAGGGTATCCAGCCACAGACACCCTCTGTTATCCCTGACATACAACACGTATTCGCCGGGCGCCAGATTGGGATATTGTTGAATGACAGAGAAAAACTCGCCGTCGAGCGCAAACTGGAACGGCGGGGTGCCCCCGCTTACATTGCTAACACTGATGCTGCCGTCGGTATCGCCGTAGCAGGTTGGAGGTGTTACTATCACGTCGGCGCCGGCAATCGGGGTAGAAATCCCCGCCACGTTGACGAATGCAGTATCTGTGCAGCCGTTGATGATATCGCTGACTACCAGGGCGTAATCGCCGGGGGCGCCGGCAAGGCCCACCCAGGTATTTTGCCCCGACTCCAATACGCTTCCCGGTCCTGTGATCCACTCATAGCGGATGCGCGGGCCCACACTGGAGGCGCTGCCGTCGAGCCGCGAGGTGGACTGCTGGCAGTCGATCGGCGTGGGGGGAATCACGAGAGCTACCGGGTGGATGGTATCGAGCGCTATTTGGATCGACTTGCTGTTTTCACAACCATTATTTTCATTTAAAATAGTTAGCGTGTAACTGCCAGGTTGATCGATATCTATTGCCAGGGTTTGGGTGGCGAGCATGTTGCCTCCCGCGTCGGTCCAGGTAGAAGTATAACCCGGCCCTTGCGATGAGCCCGTTGCTTGCACGGTGACGACAGGATTCGCACAGGTGATCAGGCCGTTAGGCGGCAATACTACGTCGGGTTTCTGATAGTCGCCGGCCAGGGTGAATATCAGGGTGTCTTTGCAGGAATTGTAGGTATCGGTCACTACCAACCGGTAATTGCCCAGTGCAGCGCTGCTCACCATCGGGTCGGTGGGATTGCCCAAAATTTGTCCCTGGCCGACAATACTCCACTGGTAGGTCAATGGGGTATTGTTGGCCGAGCTGGACGGGGTGGCGTCGAGGGCGATGGTGTCTGTACGGCAGTCGAAATTCAGGGTGTCGACGCCTGCCACGGCGGCGGTTGGCGGCAATCTGTTTTCAGCGACAACCACGGTATCCATGTCGGTACAGCCGTTGGACGGGTCGGTGACCGTTAAAATATAATCGCCGGCTTGATCAATCAGGGGGTCGGGGGCATCGTCATCGGCGAGGATGACGCCGTTAGGGCTTGTCCAACTGTATTGGGCCTGGCCGCCGGCGGTGGTTGCACTCCCGTTGAGGCGCATGATATTCACGCTACAGGTCAGCAGCGTATCGGCGCCGGCATTGGCTACGGGAGCATTTGTATCGATGAAAATAGTCAGGCTATCTGTGCCGGAACATAGACTAAGCGGATGGGTTATTTCGAGCGCATACACCCCCGGCGAATAGATGACCGGAGTAGGCGTATCTGCATTGTCAATGACGAGCCCCGGGGCGGCGGTCCATTGGTAAACGGCGCCTGGAATAGCTGGATTGGCGCTTCCAGTGAGTGTCAGACTGGCATCCGTACAGCGCAGGGTATCATTGGGGCCGGCCTCGACAAGAGGCATGGTCTCATCGCGATTCACCTGCACGGTAAGCGAATTAGAGCAGCCGGTGCTATCGTTATTGAGCTTAAACAAGTAACTGCCGGGTTCATCAACTGTTATAGTCAGCGCCTGCGTGCAATTAGGCGGTAATGGCGGCAGGGTACACCATTCATAGGAAAAACCCGTGGTATTCGTTAAAGGCGCCGTAAGTGTCCAGGTTGAATCCACGCAATTGAGCAGCCCGTTTGGGATTGGCGGGATGGCGGGCAGTTCGTCGGACAGGCTCACTATCACGCTATCGATGCTGGAACACCCGTTGAGAGTATTTAACACGCGCAGGAAAAACGTATCGGCACAGCTCACCACCGGGGAGAGCGTATTGGCGCCGATCAGGCAGTTTTGATTTTCTAAAGAAAACCATTGATAATCGATTTCATTACCAAGAGAGGAGCCGCTGCCGTCGAGCGCCAGGAGCGTTTGCACGCAGGTCAGCATTTGATCTTGTCCGGCTTCCGCCACGGGGGCCAGCGTGTCTATGCTTACCACCGCCGTATCTAAGTTGAAACAACCATTGGTAGTATCTGTTACCAGAAAATAAAAAGTGTCGGCTATTGCCACCGTTACCGTGAGTTGGTCGCCGGGTGAAATAGCGGTTCCGCTTGCGGAAGTCCACTGGTAGGTAAAATCGGGGCCGACGCTGGTGGTGTTATTGCCAAGCGTAGCCGTAAGTATTTCGCAATTGAGCACCTTATCTCCACCTGCATTGGCCACGGGCGGCGTATTGTCGGCGACGACGATGACATCTAGTATTGTAGAAAAGCCGAGCGTGTCGGTAGCCGTGAGGCTATATGTGCCCGGCCCGAAGACCACAGGAGAAAGCGAAGTGGAATCGCTGCCCAGCGTGCCATCAACGGTGCTCCATAGCAGGGTACAGTTGATACAGGGAAAGCAAAAAGAAGCCTGCAATTGTATGGAGTCTGTCAGACACGTGAATGCGGGTGGCGGATCAGCGCTGATACAGGGCGCGCAGATCTGGTCGGTGACTTCCACCGAAGCGGTCGAGCTGCATTGGCTCACCGGATTACTGACCGTAAGGGTATACATGCCCAGCGAGTCGATCCACACCCCGGCGCTGTCGGCGTTGCCCACGATGCCGGGGCCTGTCCAGGAAAAGACGTTGTTGGGGTCAACGGGCGTCACAAACGATTGCAGCAAAAACGTGTCGCGGTCGCAGGGGAAAACGCTGCTGCCAAAATTGATGAGGGGCACGGCGTCGTACAAACGCACCTGGGCTACATCGATGCTGCGACAATTGGTAGTGGTGTTGGTGACTTCCAATTGATAGGTGCCGGGTTGGTTGATATTTAAAATTGGGGTGAAGCCAACCACCGCACCGGTGATAAAATTGGTCCATTCGTAAGTGAATTCCGGACCGCTATCGGAAGCGCTGCCGTCGAGCATGGCCATCGGCATGGCGCAGGTGATGGTGTCGTGGGGGCCCGCCTCTGCTTCGGGCAGGTTGTCTTCCTCCGATATCAGCACCGAGGCTGTATCGCTGAGTTGCAGGGCGGTATTGGTAGCGACTAGCGTATATGTTCCGCCGCAATTGACAAATATCTCTGTGGTACCTTGCCCGGAGAGGATACAAGTCGTATCGGCGGCCAGCCATTGAAAGGTGTAATTGGGCCCCAGGGGTTGGATGGCGGCCTGTATCGCGGCTATTGTTTGCGTACAGGTAATGGTGTCAGTCGGACTAAGCACGAGTTCGGGCGTACAATCGAGCGTCACCTCTACGCTGTCGCGGTCGATACAACTTTGATCCAGATTAGCCACCTGGAGCGTATACGTGCCGGCCTGGGTAGCATTAAAAAACAAAGTGCCTGCCGACACGGGCTGGCCTTCGTAAAACCACTGGTAAAAGCCGCTGGAAGTGCCGGTGCTATTGATCGGCACTTCGCCGGTAATGCAGGAAATAGCGGCGCTATCTTCGAGCATGGCGACGGGCGCCGCGGGGTCCAGGGTTATCTCC
>JAEUUQ010000271.1 GCA_016787505.1 Saprospiraceae bacterium
GCTTTATTGGTTCTGTTTTCATGTTGTAAAGTTACCAACCATTTAATCAACTAAACCGGTTAAAAGCGAAATAGTTATTTTCGTCGACTACTGGCCGAGGTAGTTTTGCAAATCGGGGAATAGACTTACCGCTTGTTTGACCTTGTTTTTATCGGCTCTTACGCCATTAAGGAAGGGCACTATAAATGCGCCGGAGAAACCTTTGGCCAGCAATTGGTTTTTGAATTGCACAGCATCGGCATGCCGTTCGAAGGCGCCCAGTGTATAGCGGTAGAATTCAAAGTGGGGCGTTTTTTCGGTCATTATGTCGGGAAGCGAGGCTGCCTGGGGGTTGGCGTATTCGCCTTTGGAAGAGGCTACCTGCACTTTATAGCACAAGTCTTTGTTGGTGATAAGTCCGGGCGCAACAGAGTTGTAGTAATCGCCGATAACGGGCACTTTTCCTTTGATGGGTAGTTCGGCGGCGCCTTTAAAGGCAAACTCCACTACAGCCGATTTGCTTTGCGATGCCGGTTTTCCCATTCCCCGCATGTAAATGGCCTCAGAAGAAACGCCTTTTTTTAGAAAGAAATCGGATACTTTTTCAGCGTGCTGCACAGCCAGGTAGGCGCCTTTTCCGCCTGAAGAACCCTGGGGAGGATAGGCGGTAATAACAAGTGTAAGCGATGGATATTCCAGCAGGAGTTGGGCTATCTGATCGAGCGTATTTGTTTCTTTATCAGAAAAAGCGGAATTCAATCCCGAATAAACAGGAGAAAAAGCCGGTTGTGTATAGGCAGGCGGGTCAACTTGTGCTGGGGCCGCTGGGGTAGCTTGCACGGCTACTACCGGCGGGGGGTCCATTTCGGGCAGATAGTTTGGGAAATACACCATATAAATGTCGCGCAGGCCCATTCCATCACGGCGCGACGACGAAAAAAAGGCAGTAAACCCGTCTTTGGCCACCCTGAAATAGGCGTCGTCGCCGGCAGAATTGACGGGCAGACCCAGGCTGACGGGGTCCGTCCAGGTTTTACTGCGGGCATTATACACCGACTTAAAGATGTCGAGCCCGCCGATACTTTTTTTGCTGTCGTTACTGCTAAAATAAAGAGTGCGGCCATCGGCGGCTAAAAAAGGAGTAGTTTCGTCAAAAGGCGTATTCACTCCGGGGCCCAGGTTTTCGGGGGTGCTCCAGCGGCCTTTGCGAAAAATTGATTTGTAGATATCGAGTCCGCCCTGGCCGCCCTGGCGGCGACTTGTAAACAATAGGGTGGTATCGTTATAGAAATACAGTTGCCCGTCGCCCGCCACCGAATTCACTTGTGATTGGAAGGGAGTAGAACTGAGCGTGCGATCTTCCAGGCGTTTAAACGTGTCGACAATAATTTCGGCGTTGTTGTAATCCCAGCCTTTGGCATAGTACAACACGTTGCCGTCTTTATTAAAATCGAGTAATACTTCGTGCCGGGGGCTGTTGAGCAGGTAATGCAGTTGCTCGACGTTGCCCCAATTGCCTTCGTTGAGCATGCAGCCGAACATATCGCTAAAATAATGGCCTAGTTTTTCATCCGTTGCGCCAAATCGGTTGCGCAGTCCGCCCATATTACCTTGTCGGGCGGAAGAAAAGTAGAGCTTGTCGCTATTATTTGGGCTTGGGATTGGGGCAAATTCGTCGTAGGCGGTATTGACCTGGCGGCCCAGGTTTTCTACTACGATTTGACTGGTTTGGTATTGCCATTCGAGGCCATTGGCACAGCGGCGAATTTCTTCAATTACCATTTTGCGATGGGCGTGGTCTTTGCGAATTTGCCGTAGGTATAATTTGTAATAATTAGAAGCTTCCGCAAACTGGTGTTGACTATGATACACTTTAGCCATATAAAGTAAGCATTCCGGCAGTTCCGGCCTTTCTCCACTGGCCAGCGGTTTTAATATTTCAGATGCTTTGTCGAGTTCATTCAGTTGGAAATAACAGATAGCCAGCAGGAGCTGTGCCTCTTTATCATCGCGGATAGCCTGACGGGAAGCTGTTAACACGGCCAAAGCATCGGCATACCTGTCGTGGAATATGTATTCTTTGGCTTGTTTCTTTTTATCCGATACGCTACCTTGTGCATACAAGCCTTGTAGCGTCAGTGAAAACACAATCAACATCCAATACTTCATCTTGCAGCGTGTAATTAGGTCGTCTGATGGGGAGTCGGGTGGTAGGCGTTAAGAATTTTAACTTTATCTTTGTTTTATTGGAAAATAATCTATTGCTTTGCAAAGTATAATATTTTCCGGGCTTTTCGTAATTTTGCCTTGAAAATTTGGCTAAAAGCACGCTACTGCTGGATATCATTAATTAATCAAATTTAAACGAATATGCGTCTGATAGTAAGACTATTGATTTTCTGCCTGGCTATAGGTTCGCTTCAATCTTGCGTATCCAAGAAGAAGTACGACGAGCTGGAAGCTTCTAAGATGGCTACCGACAAAGCGTTGGCCGAAACTCAGGCATCACTCAAATCGTTGCAAGACGAAAAGAACAAACTGGCTGCCGATTTTGAAGCAGAGAAGACCCGTCTTAATGGCGAAATTAGCTCAGTAAGATCTGAGCTCAACGCACAGAAGGGCCAAATCGCTCAGGTTCAGGAAAAGCTGACCATGACGGAAGCCGAACTGAAAAAGCTGAAAGACGAAATCAACGGCATTTTTGCTACGTATAAAGACAGCGGTCTTTCCCTCGAGGAAAGAAACGGCCGTTTGTACGTTCTCACTTCAGAAGCAGTAAACTACAAATCGGGTTCTGCCAAATTGAGCAAATCACAGCGCATCGCTATCGATGCACTCGCTGAGACGCTCAAGAAAAACCCGAATGTGAAGATCCTGGTAGAAGGTCATACTGACGACAGGCAGTTCCCTGCCGGTTCTGGGTATAACAACTGGGATCTCAGCATATCTCGCGCTAAAGAAGTTGTTAACCGCCTGATCAAGAGAGGCGTTGACGAAGCTCAACTGTCAGTTGTAGGCCGCGGCGAATTTGTGCCCGAAGGCGACAACAAAACGACGGAAGGCCGCAAGAAGAACAGGAGAACGGTTGTATTGCCGAATCCTGATCTCGGCATCTTAAACGACAATTAATCGCTTACTGGTACTGATAAAGCCGGGCCGATCGACGATCGAGCCCGGCTTTTTTTTTGGTGACAAGGTGACAAGGTGACAGGGTGACAGGGTGACAAGGTGACAAGGACATATTGTAGCGTGAACGTTTACCGTTCACTAATTGTGACAGTCTTCGATTGCGGCCAATATGACCTGGCAGGCCTGCTTGATTTCTTCGTTCGTGATGATAAGCGGCGGGGCGATACGCAGCGAGCGGTTGTTAAACAAAAACCAGTCTATAATGACGCCCTGCTGCAGGCAACGTTGAATAACCGCTTGTACGACGTCAAATCCGGCCAATTCTACGGCCATCAAAAGCCCTGCGCTGCGTACTTCTTTGATAGCGGGGTGTTGCAAATAATGTCGAAATAAGGCTTCTTTTTCCGGTATGGCATCTATCAAATCTCCTTCTAGCAGGGTATCGAGCGTAGCTAATGAAGCTGCGCAGCTCACCGGGTGGCCCCCAAAGGTGGTAATATGCCCCAATATGGGGTTGTGCGACAGGCAGGACATGAGTTGCTGGTCGGCAATAAAAACACCGATGGGCATACCGCCGCCCATTCCTTTGGCCAGCAACAAAATATCGGGGACGATGCCATAGTGCTCAAAGGCAAACAGCGAACCCGTGCGCCCAAAGCCGGTTTGGATCTCGTCGAGTACGAGAAGGGCGCCCGTTTCATCGCAACGCCGGCGAAGTGCCATGATGAATGAGGGCAAAGGTTTTCTGACGCCCCATTCGGCCTGTATAGTTTCCACAATGACACAAGCCGTGCGTTCGGTGATCAACTCAAGGCTTTTTTCGTCGTTGAAGTCGAGGTGCACGATACCGGGCAGCAAAGGGTGATAACCCTGGGTAAAGTCTTTGGGCCACATCAGGCTGGCGGCGCCCTGCGTGCTGCCGTGGTAGGCGTATTTAAAGGCGGCAATCTCATACCTGCCGGTGTAGCGTTTGGCCAGCTTCATGGCGCCTTCGGTGGCTTCGGCGCCCGAATTGACAAAATAAACCGAATTGAGCGAAGCGGGCAGGTTGCCGCTCAGGCGTTGGGCAAGAGTTACCTGCGGCCCCAGCACATATTCGCCGTAAACCATCGTATGCAGGTATTTGTCGGCCTGCGCTTTGATAGCCCCTACTACATTCGGATGGCGGTGCCCCAGGCTACTCACGCCTATGCCCGCTATGAGGTCAATATATGCTTTGCCATCTTTATCATAAAGGAATACGCCCTCGCCGCGCTCAATTTCCAGCATCAGCGGGAAAGCGCTGGTTTGGGCCATATGTTGGAGAAAAAATTGTCGTAAATGCATGTTGTGGTGATGTGTATGCGGTCAATTGGCGGCAAAATTACCAATATTGGTTTTTATGGTGAAAAATGGACTGGTTTGAATCCTTTTTCAAAAAGAAGCGTTAGATATAGATTAGTAAACGGCCTGAAACAACAAACGAACGGTAAATCGAAGTAAATCTGACTCGGCCAACCTTGTTTTTCTACAAAAGTGCGGCTAGTTATCCCTTATTCGTCATTCAAATGACGTTATAATAGTATTAAACTCAACAGATAAAGCGGTTTTGAACATCTTTTTTTGCAAATTTGTAATAATGTTTAATTCCCATAGCATTAAAGAACATACACGAAACATGTATCCAGTACCATGAAACACTTGCTGGTGGTAATTAGTGTGGCGGCGTTTGTGGCGGGTTGCCGGCAGGAAACTTCCCGAATGCCAAATTATGAGGTGCAGGGCATTGATGTGTCACACCACCAGTCGTACGTCAATTGGGATTCCGTGGCGAGCGAAGCCATCACGTTTGCCTTTGTCAAAGCTACCGAAGGCGCTACGCTCAACGACTCTTTGTACTGCCACAACTGGGCGGAAATGAAAAGAGTGGGGTTGAAACGAGGCGCCTATCACTTTTTCCGTCCTACCATAGCTCCGGTGGAACAAGCGCGCAATTTTGCCCGCCTCGTGGAACTGGATTACGGCGATTTGCCCCCCGTCCTGGATGTGGAAGTCATGGACGGCGTATCCAAGTTTGCCCTGATCAGCCGCATGCGCACCTGGCTGGCTTTTGTGGAAGCCCGCTACGGTATCAAACCCGTCATTTATACCAACCTGAAATTTTACAACCGCTATCTCGCCGGCCATTTTGAGGAATATCCCGTGTGGATTGCCCGCTACAATACCCGCGAACCCCGTATGGCTTGCGGCCGGGAGTGGCAGTTTTGGCAATACGGCAACCGCGGCCAGCTCAAAGGCGTAAATGGCAACGTGGACCTCAACGTATTCAACGGCACCGCCGGCGACCTCGAAATGATGTGCCTTCGGCCTTCGCCGGCGTTGAGCGATGTAGCTGTTGAAACAGAACTTGAAAACAGTCCCGCCCGATAACAGGTTTATTCTCGATTATGCACTAATTTTGCCGCAAAAAACACCATGAAGCAATTACTTGGTATAGGCATTGCGCTCCTCCTCTTTGCAGCCTGCAGCCCCAACGCCGATAAATCAAAAGCAGAGATCGAAGGATTGCGCCAACAATTGGCGACAGCCACTACTTTCCCGCTCGATACGGTGACGGCAGGCCAGCTCATTGAAAAAAGCAGGGCTTATGCCGATCGCTTTCCCGAAGATACGGCCTCCGCGCGTCTGCTATTTCAAGCCGCCGAGGTATCGAAAGCTATTGGCAAACACCCGCAGGCAATAGAACTTTGGGGCAGGGTGACAGAAAAATATCCCACATATGCCAAAGCGCCCGAATCGCTGTTCCTTATCGCTTTTACCTACGATAACGACGTAGCCGACAAAGACAAAGCCGTGGAAAGTTATCAGGCTTTTATCGACAAATACCCGCAACACGAGCTCAACGACGACGCCAAGCAGTTGCTGGACTACCTGAAAAGCGGCAAAACGATAGAAGAGATTATGAAGGAATTTGAGCAGGCCGCCAAAGACTCCCTGCAATAACATGCAAGAATACACACAATCCTTTTTGGACCAACTCAGCGAAAGCGCCGCAAAAGGTACTTTTGTCAAACTGACTTTGAGCAAGCCGACCTCAAAAAGCAGCGAACTCCACAATATCTATGCCCGGCTGGTAGACATTAAAGGGCAACCCCACTTGTCTTTTACGCTTCGCTATGCCCGCCGCGACGAAACCAAAAATTACCAGCCGGCGGAAGCTGTCGGTATTGTGAGCGACTGGTTAGGCAAGGATTTTCTGCGGGGAGA
>JAEUUQ010000286.1 GCA_016787505.1 Saprospiraceae bacterium
TTCGAAATAAGGGCATCGGGCGTGAGTTGGTAGTCTACGATGCCGTTTTCGGTGATCATCACGCTGAGGCGCACGTCGCTTTCGGCAATATTTTCTTCAATAAAAAGATCTATATCGGCTTTTAAGACGCGCGTGACAGCATTGAATTCGGGCGTAATATCGATTTTCACGCTGGGCGGCGTAGCCAATTCCTGGCCGATGAAATATGGCCACTGCGATTGGCCCAGTTGAAGGTCTTGCTCGCCGTCGAATAATTTGCGGTTGACGACCGCCGTGGGGAACCCTAGCGGCTCGCCAAGGTAAGCGAGCAGGCTATTACCTTCTGGTGTCTGAAAATCGTAAAGGCTTTGCGGATAGTTATCAGAGAAAAATCCGGCGTGGATAGATACGGCCACGAGTTGATCGCCGTGGGCGCTAAGCAGGCTCTGAATGGCCTGGGTTCCTGCCGGGCAGTTGACGCAGCGCACCCCCGTAAATTCTTCTATCAACACCTGGCGTTGTTGAGTTTGTATTCCCGAAGTATCGTCGGGATCGACCACGAAGGGTTTGACTTCGGGCGGCACTTCTTCGCAGGCACTAAACATAAATGTGGCGATAACAAGGGAGAAAAGGACTCGCTTCATAGCTTTGGATTTAAAAGGTAGTGTTAACAGTAAATTTTACCCCGCTGAAGGCCGGCTCCAATCGGCAGATGCCGCCGGTGCAAACCACGCCTTCCACTTGCTTGACGTAGCTGAGTGAAAAACGGCTGGATTTTATGGTATAAAAAATATCGAATCGCGGATAGTGCAGCGACAAACCATCGCCGCTATCGTCTTTGGGCGAATTTTTGCCGGGGTTCACGTTGTACATATCGGCGGCGGTGAATGTCCAGTTAGGCGCAATATTGAATTCGATGAGCGCAAAGGCCCAGTCGCCGTAGTCCTGCTTGGCGCCGGCCTTGGCATCGTCGCCGATCAACATGTATTGGGCTTCGAAGCGCACCGACTTCTTGCGGTTTATTTTGTATAAAAAGTCGATATAGGGAATGACGGTTTCTACGATAGGTACCTCGGGTTTGAATTCGTAGACCTCCTGGTTGTAATTCTGTATTTGCACGCCGCCGCTGAGTGTCCACTTGCGCTCGTATTTGTAGGTAATTTCAGTAAACAATTCGCGGTAGAGCTTCACGCTGTCGAGGCGGTTGATAAAAGAATAATTGACGTTAAAGCTCCACTTTTTGTTGGGCGAATAACGGGCGTCGGCCTGGAAGGCCAGCTCGCCGAGTTCTTGGGTGGCGGCGTTGTAGCGGGCGGTGAGGCGGTAGGTATTCACGCGGGTCAATGGCGGCAAGAAGTTGACTAAGCCGCGGTTGAGTTGCTCTTGCGGGCGCGTGCGGAAGCTGAAATTTTCGGTGCGCTTGGCTTCCAGGGTGATGCCCAGGCCTTTGGCGGCGTAGCTCAGACTGGTATACAACACCGAACCTGTGCGGTTGATAAACTTGTCGCCGATGATTATTGAATCGGGCGAAATAACAAGAACTCCGAAAGGGTCATTGATGGCGTCTTTGGTCTTGTAGGCGCCCTCTACGTACCACGAGAAAGGCCCGGCGTGCAGGGTATTGTAAGCCGAAAAAGCGTAGTTGTTGTATTTGGGTACAAAAATGTCTTCTTCGGGATAAAATCTGAGCGCGCTCACCAGCGAGTTCATCGACGCATCGTCGAGTGTGCGGTTCACCACGCCGATACCCGGCGCCAGCGACCAGGTGGAGGTGGAGTCGCCGGTGACGAAGCCCTCCAGGCTGAATCCTTTGATGATCGACCGGTAGGCGTCGAATTGTTGTTTCTGGCGGCCGGTGAAGCCTTTTACCACCCAGTTGGGCGCGATGTCGTAGGTGAGCCGCAAGCCCACCAACGCGTTGTCGATGAGCAGGGGGCGCTCCTCAAAAGCGCGGAAGATGATGCCGCTGCCGATTTGGTCGTACATATAACCCACCGTAATGCCCAGCTTGTTGATCCGCTTGCGCACAAACCAGTTGCCGATGCCCTGGTCGGTATACGAGCTGGTGGGATTGAGCAGGTTGGAGTTGTTGAATAAGTCGAAACGCAGGCCTAAATCGAAGCCCCAATTGCTGTATTGCAGGTTCAGCCAGGCGTCGGCGCCATAGAGTTGGCGATCGTATTGCGGCGTATTGGCCGCACCGATCAGCGAGTCGCGCATGAAAAAATTGGCATTGCCTTCGAGGCTTCCCGAGATGCGCCCGCCGCCGGGTTCTTGCTCCTGGCTGTACGCCAACTGACAAAAGCACGTTAAGCAAATCGCACAGACAAGTAGTAAGTGGTTTTTCATCGAAAATCGTTTAGTTTTGCCTCGCCGGCAAGTGTTACCGTCGGGTTAAAGGTGACCGATAGATAAAACTTTAGTCTACAAAGATACGTATAGCCTCAGTGAAGGCAATTTTCGCGTATTTTGGCCAAATCACAGATGATATTTGCAAAAATAGTCTTTCAGCAAACATCTTTTTTTCATCATACAAACCGTAAAAGGCGATGCGCACAAAATTAACCGTAGTTACCCTTTTGATGAGTCTTTTTTCTCTTACGGCTTTCGCCCAAAAAGGCGTGCCGGCAGTAGAGGTAAAAACCCTCGACGGCAAAAGCGTAAATATCCAGGATTATACCCAAAACGGCAAGATCACGGTGATCAGCTTCTGGGCCACCTGGTGCAAACCCTGCCAACTGGAACTCGACAATGTGATGGAACTCTACCCCGAATGGCAGGAGAAATACAATGTGCAATTCCTGGCAGTTACAATTGATACCCAGCGCGCCCTGGCCAAGGTAGGCCCCCTTGTGGAGTCCAAAGGCTGGGAATATACCATCCTCGCCGATGCCAACCAGGCGCTCAAAACGGCGATGAATTTCCAGGCCATCCCTCAGACTTTCCTGGTGGACGCCTCCGGCAATATCGTTTATGAGCACTCCGGCTATGTGCCCGGCAATGAGTTCGAATTGGAAGAGAAGATCAAGGCGGTGGCGGGGAAGTAATTCTCTGTTTTCTGTTTTCTGTTCTCTGTTCTCTGTTCTCTGTTCTCTGTTCTCTGTTCTCTGTTCTCTGTTAAGTTTAACTGGCAAAGCTAAGGAACGGATAACAGAGAACGGAGAACGGAGAACCGACAACTCAATCCCCCATCCCCCTTCTGTTTACATATGCCGACAGGATGACGATGGAGGCTCTCACCGTAAAGAACCCCAACCAGCTCTTGACCTTCTCCAAAAAGCTTTGCTCCATCCGGAATTGTTCGTAGCTGATTTTTCGGCTACCGGACAGTATATCGTGCAAATGAGCGGAGAATTGCGAAGAGAAAGCGGCATCGGGTACTTCGATGTTCATTTCTATACTCGAATATGCGCTCAACCAATTGATATTGTATGAGCCTACGGTCGACCATTGGCCGTCTACTATTGCTGCTTTTCCGTGCATAACGGAATGCGGCCACTCGTATATTTCGATATTGTTTTTAAATAAAAAAGAATACATATACCGGGTTGCGTATTTTATTAAAGGCACATCAGAAATGCCGGATAGGAGTATTTTTATTTTTACGCCGCGTTTTGCCGCGTTTCTAAGCACATATCGAAATTTAAATCCGGGAATAAAATAACTCCCCAGGATGATGATTTCTATCTTTGCATTGCTAATAGCTTTCCGGTAAGCAGTAGAGATTTCGTTTTTATAATTCAGCCAGTCGTTCTGGCTTATTTTAATAGGCGTTTTATGGTTACTATTAGCAGGGGGGGTATGCGATTTTCTTTTACTCCTGTTGTGGTAATAAAAATCGGCACAGATTTTTTGCAGTTTTTTGCACACTTCCCCCCGTATTAATACCGCGTAATCCAGCCAGGCTTTTTCCGTAGCCGTGCCTTTGTATTTATCGGCAATATTGATGCCTCCTATCAGCGCTACGGCGCCGTCGGCAACTACGATTTTGTGGTGTAGCCTTCTTCCAAAATATATATTTTTATAGGAAAATAGCGGTGCAAAAAAGCGCAGATGGATTTTGTTTTTTAATAATTCAGGAGCTTTATTTTTAAAAGAAGAAGATCCGTAGCTGTCGAGCAATACAAATATTTTCACACCACGCTGCGCAGCTTTAATAAGCTCTGCAGCTATACTATTCCCGGTGTCGTCGTGTTCAAAAATATAGGTTTGGAGGTGCAATTCGTGCTGGGCATCGGCGATGAGTTTTTTTAATTTTTTAAAATAATCATCCCCGCTGTGCACCAGCTGTACTTCGTCGGCGTAATCTACCGTGGCAGTTTTTTTTGGCATAAGCTATATTACGTATTTTTTTTGAGAAAAATAAGGTTTTTTTATGGAATTAAACCGCTGCCACCCCAGTCCTACAGTCGTAAAGTCGTAAAGTCGTAAAGTCCTACAGTCCCCCCTTAATACTTCCTTAACCACACCCCCCTCATTTTTAACAAATTTCTAACCAAGAATTTTTAAAAAAGGGTGTCTTGTCATGTAGTACAGATACTTAAGTCATTGCGCAAAAGCGTTTTATTGAATAAAATTTGCATAGGCTAACATCCACAAAAACCTGAGATTATGAGGGCTCCACACATCATCCTGGCCCTATTGCTGGCCGCTTCATCCATCACTGCCGTGCAGGCCCAGTACTTCGGCCGCAATAAGCCGAATTACGAGCAATTCGATTTCAAGGTGTACAAAACGCCGCATTTTGAAATTTACCACTACCTGAATAACCGGGAAAAGCTGGCCGAACTCGCCGGCTGGAGCGAACACTGGTATACCCTGCACCAGCGCGTACTGCGCGATACTATCCTGGGACTCAATCCCCTCATTTTTTATAACGATCACGCCGATTTCCAGCAGACTAATACCATCGGAGGCTCGGTGGGCGTGGGCACGGGCGGCGTCACGGAGGCGCTGAAAAACCGGGTGATTATGCCCATCGCCATGTCAAACCAGCAGACGTTCCACGTGCTGGGCCACGAGATGGTGCACGCTTTTCAATACGATATGATACTCAAAGGCGACTCGACGTCGATGCGCGATTTTGGCAATATACCCCTGTGGATGACGGAGGGCCTCGCCGAATATCTCTCTATCGGCAGCATCGACCCCCACACGGCGATGTGGATGCGCGACGCAGTGCTGCACGACGATGTGCCGACGATTAAACAACTCAATAATCCCAAGTATTTTCCCTATCGCTACGGCCAGGCGTTCTGGGCATTCCTCACGGGACTGCAGGGCGACAAGGTGATCGCTCCGTTTTACGTGGCTACAGCCCGCTACGGCTTCGACGAGGCCTGTAAGAAGGTGCTCAATATGAGCTCGGCCGATTTGTCAAAACTTTGGGTGGATGCGATTAAATTGAAGTTCGGCCCTTACCTGGGCGATAAAAAGGAAGACCCGGCAGGCAAGGAACTCATCAACAGTAAAAACGGCGGAGAAATGAACCTCTCGCCCGAGATCAGCCCCAACGGCAGGTATGTGATGTTTATGTCTGAGCGCAGCCTGTTTTCGATAGACCTCTACCTGGCCGACGCCCGCACAGGCGAGGTGCTGCGCAAGGTGGCCAATACGCTCACCGACGGCCATATCGACGACTACAATTTTATCGAGTCCTCGGGGGCATGGTCGCCCGATAGCAGGCAATTCGCTTTTGTGGCGGTGAGCAAAGGGCAGAATATCCTGGTGATCAAAGAAGCCCTCAGCGGAAAAACCCTGCGCGAAGTGAAAATCAAAGGCCTGCCCGCATTCAGCAACCCGGCCTGGTCGCCCGATGGCAAAACGATTGTGGTGTGCGGCCTGCTGGACGGTCAGGTTGACCTTTTTTCTTATAATTTGAAAAATAAAAACGTCACCCGCCTCACCAACGACCGCTACTCGGAGATGCACCCCGAATGGTCGGCCGACGGCACGCAACTGCTCTTCGCTACCGACGAGCTGAGCTGGCGCCGCGGCAGCGACCAGGGCAGGTGGACGTTCAATATCGCTTCGCTCGATATCGCAACCGGGCAAATCCGCCATTTCGACGTATTCCCCGGCGCCGACAACCTCAACCCCGTGCAGGATACCGCCGGCAATATCCTCTTTTTGTCGGACCGCGACGGCTTCCGCAATATTTATAAATACGAAACGGCTACAGGCAAAGTATACCAACTCACCCGGCTGCTCACCGGCGTGAGCGGCATTACGCAATACTCGCCGGCGATGAGCGTGGATGCGCGCCGCGACAGGCTGGTGTATTCGTATTACAGCAAAAACAATTACGTGGTCTATACCGCCAGGCCGGCCGATTTTCTGAATGAGGAGGTCGACCCGATGGCGGTGAATTTCGAAGCAGCTCAGTTGCCCCGCGTCAACAAACGCGCGGATATGGTAGTAGACCCGCAGATCGCCCAGGGCGTCGACGAAGCAGTCCTGGCAGCCGAATCCGATAAGTACGTGGCATCGCCCTATAAATCGAAATTCAAACTCGACTACGTGGGCGGCAGCACGGCTATAGGCATCGGCAACAGCCCTACTTTCGGCACCACTACCGGCGCTGCCGGCGGGGTTGATTTGTTGTTCAGCGATATGGTGGGCAATCACCAGCTTTACACCAGCCTGGCACTCAACGGCGAAGTGTCGGATTTTGGCGGCATTGTGGCCTACTTCAACCGCGAACACCGCATCAACTGGGGCGGCGTGATCTCGCATATTCCGTACCGCTTTTCCAGCGGTTATAATTTCGGGGGGCTCGATACGGTGCCCATCAGCGACGACCTCGCTATCCAGGCCTACGAGTACAATTACCAGATCTACCGCTTGTTTACGCAGGAGATAGGCGCTTTTGCCCAACTGCCCTTTACTTCTACGCTCAGGGTGGAGGCCGGCGGCTATTATACGCACTACAGCGGCCGCGTGGATGAGTACAAAGATTATTACGAAGCGATAGACGATGACGGAAACCCGAATACCTGGCCGCTGATAGGTAATCTGATCGCGCAGGATCGCGAAAAGGTGGGCAAGCTGCCCCGCTATGATACCTGGCGATTAGAGGCCGCCCTGGTGGGGGATAATTCGGTGTTCGGCCTCACGGCCCCGCTGGCCGGTCATCGCTTCCGCGTGGGCGTCAACCAGTATTTCGGCGAATTCCACTACGCCGAAGCGCTGGCAGATTTTCGCTTTTATAAATTCCTGAAGCCGCTGGGTTTTGCCTTCCGGGCTATGCACTATGGGCGCTATGGCCGCGACCACATGAGCGGTTATGATATGTATGTGGGGAGTCCGTGGTTTATGCACGGCCTCAACACGGGCGGCATCAGTCAGACTTTATTCGAAAACGGCATACAGATCGACCAGTTGCTGGGCAGCAAAGTGATCGTGTCCAATTTTGAGGTACGCCTGCCGTTTACAGGTCCCAAGCGCCTCGCATTGATACCCTCGAAAGTGCTGTTCACCGACCTCAACCTGTTTGTCGACGGCGGCATGGCGTGGTATCTGCCCAGCCAGTTTTCGGGAAATACCTACAAAAAAGACGCCTTCGGCAATATCATCCTGGATGAAAACGGCGACCCCTTGATTGAATACTACAAGGCTCGCCCCATTTTCACGGCGGGCATGTCGCTGCGCTTGAACCTTTTCGGAGCGATGGTGCTAGAGCCGTATTACGCGTTTCCGCTGGTGAAAAATACCCGGGGTGTGTTTGGACTTAATATTATACCGGGATGGTGAGGGGAGGAGACAGCGTGGCAGGATAATTATCAATCTGTTTAATTAGGATTTGGGGGATTAGAAAGGAGGAGGGAAGGACGAGTGGCGCGTAGCTTTTTTCACTTGTCCTTCCCGAAAGACAAAAAAGGAATAATGGTTATGCGCACACGGCGCTCGCCAGTAAAAAGAATCTTCACCATCATGATATATGAGGTGTGTATATCGTAAATTTATCGTAACAGAGGTTACGGTAACAGCCGTTACGATATTTTTATTACCTTTGCAAAATGAAATTCACAGATAGAAAAACAGAACTCAAACTGCTAAACGCAACGCGGAAGATGTCGGAGAGTAAATCTTCGCAAATGACGGTGGTGGTTGGTCGGCGGCGTATCGGCAAAACCCGGTTAATTATCGAAAGCCTGAAAAAAGAAAAGTATCTCTACTTTTTTGTAGCCCGAAAAGACGAAAGGCTACTTTGCGAAGAGTTTTCAGAGCAAATCCGGGCAACGTTGGGCCTCAACGTTTATGGCGAAATCACTCGTTTTCCTGATATCTTTGGCTTATTATTGGATTATACAGAACGGGAAACCCTCACCCTGGTTATTGACGAATTCCAGGAATTCAACCGGATAAACCCGGCCGTTTACAGCGAAATACAGGATTTGTGGGACAGAAAAAAAGACCGCACCAAAATGAATCTAATCCTCAGCGGGTCGGTTTATTCGCTAATGAAAAAAATATTTGAAAGTAACAAAGAACCCCTCTTTGGGCGCGCCAACGAGAGGCTATACGTCAGGCCGTTTACAGTAGATACGCTCAAGACAATCATCTCGGAATACAATCCGCACTATGAGCCCAAAGACCTACTGGCATTTTACATATTCAGCGGCGGAGTACCCAAATACGTAGAAAATTTTGTAGACAAAAGCCTGCTCACCTTCGACGGTATGCTGGGGGAAATCCTGCGCGAGAATTCGCTTTTCCTGGAGGAAGGCAAAAATGTATTGATCGAAGAATTTGGCAAGGAATACACCACGTATTTTTCCATTTTGTCATTGCTGGCATCTTCAAAAACCTCCCGCAGCGAGATCGAAAGTATTCTGCAAAAAGACATAGGTGGATACTTAAGTCGCCTCGAAGCGGATTACCAAATCATCCGAAAAGTCCAGCCGATTTTTGCCAAACCTGGCTCGAGAAATATCAAATACGAAATCGAAGATAATTTCCTCCATTTTTGGTTTCGGTTCATCTATAAAAACAGGGGCGCCGTTGAAATCGGCAACTTTGAATACCTCAAAAAACTAATCAGTCGCGACTTTTCAACCTATAGCGGCAGATTTCTGGAAAAATATTTCACAGAAAAATTATCGCTTTCCGGCGATTGGTCTGAAATAGGCAGCTATTGGGAAAGCGGCTTTCACAATCAAATAGATGTTGTAGCTGTAAACCATATAGAAAAAAAAGCCCTTCTTGCCGAGGTGAAACTTAACGAGAAACAATACTCAGAAGCGCAGCTAAAGGCTAAGACGCACCAGATTGAGAAAGCGCTGAGTGGGTATGAGTTGGTTTTTCGGGGGTTTTCGGTGGGGGAGGTGTAAGGGAGGGCAGATTTCTTCCGATTGATCAGTTCAGACCTTGCAAGGTTTTTGAAACCTTGCAAGGTCTGACTATGGCAGCGCAGGTTTACCCTTTACTCAATGTCTGAATTTGGCTTGCTGTTAGATCAAGTCGTGGCTATAGCATGTGATGCCTGACAATGTCTATCAGATAGAATTTTTATTAATATATATATACCTCGCGCTGCGAGAATTTGTGCATGATAAATTAGAATAATAAGGGGAGACAAAAGAGATTTGAGGTACCAAACTTAAATTTCTATGCCTCCCCGGTCAGTTTACATCAGCGAAGCGGATGCAAACGCTGCAAAATA
>JAEUUQ010000338.1 GCA_016787505.1 Saprospiraceae bacterium
TGCTTGATTGGTGAAATAATATGACAAAGGTATAGGCGATCAACTATCAAGCCGTTTTTGGGGTGTAAAACGATGTAAAGGATTTGTAAAAGGATTGGAGGCGTTTGTCAGCTATTAGCAAATCACAGCATAGGGGCTACGCCAAATCCCCGTGTCTTTTAATTATAAACCTGTATGAGAAATCATTCAACACCAAAAAACCATAAAACAATAGCCCCATGAACTATCCCCGCCTTTTTGCGGACGTCTAATTTTCACCAAGGTTAATTAATAATCCGTGCCGGGTTTACCGCTTTACTGTAGTAAACCCGGCAACTTTTTCATTGCTTTTTTCCGGCTGGCGGGAAGAGACCGGTATTCTTTTGTCTGAACATATCCATTGATTATCAACATCCTAAAACTAAAAAAATGAGCAAACAGGTCTATCTTTTATTGGCGTGTGGGTTATTTGTTGCCACAAATAACAACGCGCAGTCGCTCAGGTATCGTCCCATGGCAGAAATACAAGCCGGTGTCGGCCTGGTGCCTACTTATTTTAAAGACAAAGCCAACGCAGCGGTATTGCCGATGAGTGTACAAGCCGCTTGGCGTTTCAAGTCGATTTACAGCCTGGGGCTGGCGGCAGGTTATTCTGAAACTAATTTCCAGATCCAGGCAGCTTACGACGACCTGCCTGTTAGATTGCACAACACTTACCAAATGGCCGCCCTGCGTGGGGCCGTACATACCCGCCACAGCGATCGCTGGGAAGCATACGGAGGCGTAGCGCTGGGCATTCAACGCACGCAAATAGACCTGATTTCGGGCGATGTATCAAAAATTGGTAAGCACCGTAGAATGCCTGCCTCAGCGACAAAACTGTATTATTCCGGTTTTGTCGGCGGGCGTTTTCATTTGACCAGGTCGGTAGGCGTATTTGGTGAAATCGGCTGGGGCGCCTCCCTGCTTACCACGGGTTTAACTTACCGGGTGAAAAAGACTGGGAAATGTGGTGGGAAATAAAAAAAAGGGGCTATCTGACAAGTAGTCAAATAGCCCCTTTGGGATTTTTTTAAACCCCGCTATTATTTGGCCAAAACGATGCGTTGTGTAAGTCGCCCGCCATTGGCATATGTGACGCTTATCAAGTATATGCCCGGGCGTTGCGACGACAGGTCAATGGTCTCCATATTTTCAACTACCTGCTCAATTTCGCGCACCCACACCGGTTGTCCGTATGCATTAAATACCTGAATCAAAAGTGGCTGGTCGATCAGTGCGCTGACATCAACACTGACTATACCGCTTGTAGGGTTGGGAGAAATCGGTATTTTCAATTTGTGGCCGATTGCCTCTACAAGATCGTTGTCGTTTGGTTGTTGTGCCATGAAGGTACTGCTGCCGGCGCTCACAGAGCCGAACTGGGCGGTTGCTACTGTATTCACGTTATAAGCTTCTGTAAACAAGCCTGATAGCAAGCAGTTGTTCATCGTAGTTGTTACCGTAAATCGCATATCCCAGTTAATGCCATCGGGAGAGGTCCAGCCCTGGAAGATATTGCCATTGCGGGTAAGGCGCAACCAGGTGTGCCCTGGTTGAATGGGAAAACTTTGTTGTTGCTCAATGCCATTAGTGATCACCCTGACCTCCCTGATGAGGGAATTTGAACCCGAAGGCGCAAAATCAACTTTCAGCGCTACTTTTTTGGAACCCGGCATCAGCGACTCTCGCATCATGATGCCACCCCAGCCGTTATTTACACTCAATACGTGGGCAGTAATAGTGGCATTGCCGCAAAGGGTGCGATTAACAAAATGCGCATCGTCAGTCAAATTGGTAGAAAAGCCGCTTGAAGTTACGGTAAAGATTTGATCGCAGGGATCGTAGGTAGCTGTTCCCGGCGTTTGGCCTGAGGCGCCAACTTCGTTATTCACATATGGAGATGGCAGTGCCGTACCTTTCTGAACGGTGATTTGAGCAGTACAAGTACTTGTTAGTGCGCAGTTATCCTGGGCAGTAACGACTATGGGGACAACCGTGCCAACCTGGCCACAGTTTACACTTGCTGGTTGAATATTGGTGACCGTGATGCCCCCGCAATTGTCGGTACTGGCGCCTGCATTTAGCACGTCTGCATTTTGCAAGGTATAAGTTCCCGAAGGAGCGAGGTAAACCGTGGCCGTACGACATACCAGGGTTGGGGGGGTATTATCAATACGAGTTGAATAAGTTACGGTAGTGCTATTGCTACAACCGTCAGTTGTAGTAATAGTAATGGTAGCCGAACAAGTGCCCGTCGTTGCAGCTGTTTCGGTCAGCGTACCTGGGCAATTATCAGTAGCGGAAGTGGCAGCTAAGGCAGCGGCTTCTGCGGCAGCTATCGAAGGATAACATGCGGCTATCGAACCTTGTGTTACCGTCGGGGGCGAATTGTCGATGCGCGTGTTGTATGTAGCTGTGGCTGTATTGTTGTTGACATCGGCAACAGTTACCGTAATCGTTGCAGCACACGCCCCTACAGTAGTAGCTGTTTTCATCAGCGTGCCCGGGCAGTTATCGGTGGCAGTAGTAGCAGCTATTGCAGCAGCTTCTGCCGCGGCAACGGTTGGATAACACGCCGCTATACTTCCGGGGGTCACTGTTGGCGGTACTGTTTCTCCTACGCAGGGATCTGTCATCGAGCAAACAGTCGAGGTGAGTAACTCCATACGGCGGGGGTAATTCATAATGGCTGCCCTAACCCTGTCCTTTTGGTTCAGTGTAAAAATATTCATGCAGCCGTCATCGGAGTAGTCCATATAGTTTTCAATCATTGTGGCCGTGCCCGAACAAGTGGTTCTGCCTACCGGACAACCGAAGGTAGGAGAGGAAACCTTGGGCGTATCATCGCAATGATCATTAGGACTGGAGCATCCTCCCTGAAAAGTGTGATATAAATTGAAAAAATGCCCCAATTCGTGCGTCAACGTACGCCCCTGATCGTAAGGAGAGGCGCCGGGGAAAGGCGTTGTTGAACTCCCTACTGAAGAATACAAAACTACTACGCCGTCGGTGTTAGCAACAGCGCTTGAAGTACTCATATTGGGAAATTGAGCATACCCCAATAAACCGCCGCCAATATTCAACACCCAAACATTAATATAGCGCGTAGGATCCCAAATAGATTGGGGTTTAATTGTTGCGTCTACGTATGTATCGTTGAAAGGGGGGGCACTCCAGCCTTTGCTATTTCGGTTGATGCGGTTGATGCCGGGTTCTGCAAGCATATTGCCATCAGGGTCGACAACCGCTGCGCAAAACTGCACCTCGGTATCGGCGCCCACAGGGTTCGTATTATAGCCCGTAGTGCCGAATATTTTGCGAAAATCGTAATTGAGTTGTTCCAACTGAGCATTAATGTATGTAGCGCTGATATTATCGCCACTTCCTATTGCCACCCCGTTGTGCACAATGTGAAATACGATGGGTAATGTTACGACCCCCGACAGGTTTTTTTCAGCAGATTGCCGGTAATAGCTCCCAAGTCTTTGAGAGAATAACTTTTCCTGTTCTTCCAAAGTACCCAACTCCGGATGTTTTTTTCTCAGCCGCATATCTGCCTCCATCGTATTACATCTTTCGATGGCATTTTGAGCAAAAAGCGATACTGCAAAAAAAATAAAGCTCATAAAGAGTAATTGTCTTTTCATGGTATTCAAGGATTTATGCGGTATATGAATGTAGATACTATACGATTAATAGCCAGCCTTGTTTCACTTATCAAGGTGAACAAACGGGGAAAATATACAAATAAAGCAGCTGTGCGTTAAAATGGGAGTGCTTGGGCCTAGTATAAAAAATGCGGGTTTACCAGGTCATATCTTCGTCTTTGGTGGTATTGCGGCGGGTATCTTCGTATTCACCCATATCCTCTTCGTCGTCGTATTCGTCATGGCGGCGGTTGAATTCGTCGTAGTCGTAATTGGGCATCAATTCGGTTTTGATATAATTGATCACCTCTTCAAGGTTGCCCAGGAAGCGGTTGAAGTCTTCTTTATACAAAAAGATCTTATGACGCTCGTAGCCGTCGCCGTTAAACTTTTTGGTACTCTCGGTAAGCGTGAGATAGAAGTCGTCCCCTTTGGTTCTGCGCACATCAAAAAAATAAGTCCTTCTTTTCCCTGCGCGAACTTTTTTTGAATACACACTCTCAAATCTCCTTTGGCCCCTATCGTTATCCACGTTTTTGATATTTAGTGAAATAATGACATTACTTTACAAATGTAAAGATTTGCCTAAAATATCAAAACAAAGCACAGAAAAGATTCAGACGGCCTGCTCGTTCTCTTCGAGCGATTGTTTTTCAAACATCTCGGCGTAATAACCCTTGCGGGCAAGCAATTCTTCGTGGGTACCAGTTTCAGCAATGCGACCGTGGTCGAGCACGATGATCTTGTCAAATTGCAACAGCGAGTATATGCGATGGGTGATGATGATGGCGGTCTTATCCGACAGCGCTTCGGTAAAATACCCCAGTATCTGCTTTTCGGTGTTGGTATCTACCGCTGATAAGCAGTCGTCGAGGATGACAATGTCGGGTTTTTTGATGAGCGCCCGGGCTATGGATACGCGTTGTTTCTGGCCACCCGACAGCGTAACGCCCCGCTCGCCGACTATGGTCTCGAATCCCTGCGGAAGCTCCATGACATCCTGGTAAACAGCAGCATATTGGGCGAAAGCCTTCACTTCTTCCTCCTGCGCACCGGGCTTGCCAAAAGCTATGTTGCCGGCAACGGTATCAGAGAATAGGAATACGTCCTGCGGCACATAACCGATACGGCGGCGCAGGTTGTCGAGGTTGTGCTCGCGGATATCTACGCCGTCAATGCGGATGGCGCCCGACGTGACGTCGTACATGCGCACCAGCAATTCGGCCAGGGTGCTTTTACCCGAGCCTGTACGACCGATAATGGCCATCTTTTGGCCGGGCTGCAGGCTGAAACTCACCTTTTCGAGGGCTTGAATGCCCGTATCGGGGTATACGAAGGTGACATTGTCGAAAACTACCTGGCCATTAAATGGTGCAGCCGCTTGCGCGCCGACGGGGTTGACGATATCAGATTCGGTATGCAGAAATTCGTTGATGCGCTTTTGCGAAGCCGCCGCTTGTTGCATGATAGAAGCAATCCAGCCGATAGCCGTCACCGGCCAGGTGAGCATATTGACGTAAATGACAAACTCGGCGATGTTGCCGGGCGTCACTTCACCCTTGATGACCTGTAAGCCGCCCATGTATACGGTGAGCAGCGTGCTGGCGCCCACCATGAGCAGCATGAGCGGGTAAAAATAGGCGTCGACCTTAGCCAGTTTGAGCGACTTAACCTTGTAGTCCTCGCTTTCTTTGGTAAAATGCTGCGCCATCGGTTTTTCTTGTACGTACGACTTCACCACGCGAATGCCGGAATATACTTCCTGCGCTATGCTGTTGAGGCGCGCCAGTTGCTGCTGTATAATCTCGCTGCGCTTGTTGATGAGGTCGCTGACGTAATAAATGGATATCGACAACAGGGGCAGTGGCGCAAGGCAATATAATGTAAGCTTGGGGCTTACACTGATCATGGCGTAAATCACCATCACAAACAAAGAGATCAGGTTGATTCCGTACAAAACAGCTGGGCCAATGTACATGCGCACCTTGGAGACATCCTCCGTGATGCGGGACATCATGTCGCCGGTGTTGTTTCTTCTGTAAAATGAAGTGGACAAACGTTCGTAGTGGGCAAAAACTTCTTTGCGAATATCGTATTCTACCAGCCGCGACATCACGATGATGGTCTGCCGCATGAAATACATAAAAATGCCCATGATCAACGCCTGGATCAAAACCAGTATGCCGAAATACAATAATATTTTTCCCAGCGACCGGTATAACTCGCTCTGCAGGGCGGCGCCTTTATACAATTGGTGCATCCCGATATTCTCCACTACCAGGTCGAGGGCTTCCCTGATCATCTGCGGTTGCAAAACGCGGAAATAATTGGAAATAAATACAAAAACAATACCGCCGAGCAGGTGCCAACGGTATTTCCAGAAATAGCGGTTCAGGTAGGCGAGGTGCTTCACAAGGCCAATTTAGCGTAAAAACATAAACCCATATAACCCGCAAGTCCTTATAATGGTTGCATGAATAGAATATTTGCATCACAACTCCGGCAGGCGTTGCAAAAACCTATTACCTTTATAGCGTATTTTATACCTAACCAGCCATGAACCGGATTATAACGCTCGATGAATTCATTATTCGCCGGCAAAAGGACTTCCCCTTTGCTTCCGGCGAACTCACCGGATTGCTGCGCGATATCGGCGTAGCAGCCAAGATTGTCAACCGCGAGGTCAACAAAGCCGGCCTGCTCAACATCCTCGGTACGGCGGAAGTGGAAAACGCCAGCGGTGATGCCGTGCAAAAACTCGACCTCTACGCCAACGAAAAGCTGATCGAATGCCTCAAAAACAGCGGCGAATGCGCCGGCGTAGCCTCAGAGGAAATTGAGGAGATCATCACTTTCCCTACCGTCAACGACAAACCCTCGAAATACGTGGTGGTGTTCGACCCGCTCGACGGCTCTTCGAATATCGATGTGAATGTATCGGTGGGCACGATCTTCGGCATCTACCGACGCATCAGCGATACCGCCGACTCTTGCACGCTGGCCGATTTTCTGCAAAAAGGCTCGCAACTGGTGGCCGCAGGATACGTGCTTTATGGTACTTCTACGCTACTGGTGTACAGCACAGGCCGCGGCGTAAATGCCTTTACCCTCGACCCCACGATCGGCGAATTCTGCCTGTCGCACCGCGACATTCAGATCCCCCAACGCGGCAATTATTATTCGGTCAACCAAGGGTATTATCTTAAATTCGACGTAGACATGCGCCGCTATATCGACCAATGCTCCGATATGAACCTGCGCCTTCGCTATATCGGCTCTATGGTGTCTGATATCCACCGCATCCTCTTGCAGGGAGGCATCTTTTTGTACCCCAATACCCGCAAATACCCACAAGGCAAATTGCGCCTGGTATACGAATGCAATCCGCTCAGCTTTATCGTAGAACAAGCCGGCGGCAAAGCCATCACTACTCAACTTGAGCGCGTGCTCGACCTGGAGGTCCACGACCTGCACCAGCGCGCCACTATTGCCATGGGCTCTCCCGAAATGGTGGACGAGATGAAGGCTTTTGTGGAAAAATATAGCGGTATTAATTTGCCGAAAGACTAGTACCACTATACGACTCGCGAAGGGGCGACTGCGTCGTATAGTCGCACAGTCCCATAGTCGCATAGTCCAAAAACTTGACTTCTACCGCCAGACTGCCTATCTTTGGACAAATCTACCTGCTCATGCGTCGATTTGCCCTTGTAGTCGCCCTTCCGCTTTGCGCGCTGCCGGCTATGGCCCCTTCTTCCTACATCCTGGAAGACGGCCTGGTAGCCTACTATTCCTTCAACCAATGCGACGCCCGCGACGACAGCGGGAAGGGCTCTAATGGCATCATGTACGGCGATATTCAATGCTGGTGCGGCATCGAAGACGACGGACTCCTCTTCGA
>JAEUUQ010000348.1 GCA_016787505.1 Saprospiraceae bacterium
TTTCTATACGCTGGTGCTCGAAGACCCTTATTACTATATCATTTGCAATTTTCATTGTTGCAGCATATATTCCTCTAACAACCTGGCAATTTCAGGCTGTCCGGCGTAGTTGATCAAATCGGGCAATGCAGCGCCGTCAAACCCCTTGATATGTGGATTGGCATGCGCTTTGATCAGCACTTTTACCATTTCCTGCCGACCATATGAGGTGGCTATCATCAACGGCGTATAACCCGAGATTCCCTCCTGGGCATCTACCCTTGCCCCATTTTCTATTAGCCATTGCCCGATGGCCGGTTGAGCGCTTTTTGCGGCGGCATGCAAAGGCGTCATTTGGTAATGCGGCCCGGCTTTATTGATACTGGCGCCATGGGATACCAATAATTTCGCTATGTCTTCGTGTCCGAAATATACGGCTCTGCAAAGGGCAGTCTGCCCCACCCTATTCATTAGATCCGGGTCAGCTTCTTTTTTTAACAACAATTTTACAATATCATAAAATCCACGCGAGGCCGCAATAACGAGTACAGGAGAGCCGATGCCATCCATTTGATCGTGATTGGCGCCGGCCCTCAAGAGCTGATTCACTGCCGCTTCATTACCCGCCCGGACGGCCTCGACAAATTCCCCGGACTGCCTCTTAGCAGCATCCTTAGCTGCCAGGTAATCGGCAACCGCATCGTTAAACTGCCACAATGCCACATCGAGCGGGGTCCCTTCCCTGCTGGTGATGCTTAGGCCGGCTCCATTTTCGCACAGCAACCTGGCTATTTCCAATCTACCGTAAAAAGCGGCCCAATGCAAAGCCGTATCGCCGATGCTATCGCGGAGGTTTACCCCGGCCCCGCGGGACAACAACAGCTTGGCCGCCTCCAGGTCATTGCGCAGTGCGGTTTCCATCAAGGCCGTACTCTGATACCCCGACTGCCGCCTGGCATCAATAGAAACCCGGTAGCGGAGAATGGATGCCAATATGCCGGGTTTTCCGGTATTAACGGCCAAAATGAGTAACGGCGTGCCCTCGTCGTCGCGAAGGTTGGGATTGCCGCCGTTTTGAAGGCAGGAATCAACGACTTCCTGGTTACCTGCCAAAACCGCTTCGAGCAAGCGGTCGTGAACTGATTGGCCCGGCGGGTTATTTCTGCATCCCCAGCTTGCTATAAAACAGGCCAACACCATCATATAGTGAAAGGACTGCCTCATCCCTGGTAGTTTTTATCGTAAATTCTGATAAAAGCTGCTTCCTGGAGGCCTTCTAATGGGACGAGTTCGAACCGGGAAGCCGTCTGCCATTCGCCGGGCATAACGCCGTCGAAATCCGCCAGCTCAAATTGATCCGGCGATTTTATTTTTACAAAATCGCGGCCAAGCACCCAGCCGATTTTCTGTAAATCACCGTAAAAACAAGCTTCTAATAGCGGAATTACAGATTGTGCGAACACTTGTTTCAAGCCGTCGAGGGTGTCAATCTCCAGAAAATAGGCATGCCCGATGGCAAAATCCCTGTCTAGTAAAACTTCGATGCGAGAATTGATCGCTGCTAACAACTTTTCGAGGTTAATGCCGGCAATCATGGGTGAAATCGCCAGCTTGGGCAATAAGGAAGGATCCGGATACAGGGCCTTGAAAGCAAAGCGGCGGCGAAGCGCCAGGTCGAGTTGCGCCGTGGAGCGATCAGAAGAATTCATCGTCCCAAGGATAAATATATTGGGTGGGATGGAAAAATAGGTTTTGGAATAGGGCAATACCACGCTAATCGCTTCCAGCCGCCCCTCCCGTTTGTCCGACTCAATAAGCGTGATCAGGTCGCCGAAAATAGCGGGCACATTACCTCTGTTTATCTCGTCAATAATCAGCACAAAACGCTTGCATTTTGCGATAAGCTGATCGGAAAGCGCCGCTACGTCTTCGATGACGTCGAGAGCCGATTCGCCATCAGGCGTCCATTGCTGTTGTACGATTTGCTGCATATGGTAGTCCACCTCAAATTGGTGCAAAGCAGCCATAATAGCGATGTAGGCGCTGGTGTCTTTTGTGCCTACCATATGCGGCAATGCCTCATCGGCCATCATTTCCTCCACGGATTCAAAGCGATGATAGAGCTTGCGCAGCAATTTTTTTTGAATGGTATATACTGTAAATGATTTCTCGGGGCGCACGGCGAGATTGCCATAGGGCAGTACCCTGTGCAGAAATAGTCTTTTGTTATCTGCTGTTTGAAAATAAGTAAACGCGGGCGTTTTCAGAAAGGCCAGAAACTCGGCGTATAATCGACTGAACTGGAGCTGAAAGGCCGGCGGAGGCTGCTCGTTCAACAAAGTCTCAATGAACAAATTCCTGGCGTCGTTGCACATGAGCTTGAAAATGCCGTCCTGGATCACATAACTGAGCCCTTCCTGAGTAGCCAGCGGTTTGATGCCTTCCACAAAATCTTCATACGTAAAGGCCTGGTGAAAAGTGACAAAAGCGATTTGCCCGGCGCCCAGGTATTCGTCAAAACGCCGCTTGAGAAAGGCTCTTTCTTCCAATGCCAGTTCTTCCAATGGGCGGCCCTCGATGATAGAGAGCGCGTGGTTGACAGCCTGGTAGGTCTTACCCGTACCGGGAGGGCCGTACAAAATAAGGTTCAGCGGGTGATCGACAGCTTGCCGGGGCTCATAAGTGACTGCCGGTTCAGCCACCAGGTCGATACGCTGGGCCCATTGTTCCATCTGCTTGTATTGGGCTTCCGTGATGGCAAAGTTGGCGCCGGGCAGGCCGACGGGTAGCTGTGATAAAACTTCGTCGGCTAATACAATATCGCGCGTAACCGGTTTCTGCCACAGGTTGTATTCTACCCGCAGCATCACCCGTTGCGCTTCGATGGGTTGTTCCACAAAAAAAGAAGCTTCCTCGGTGTCTATCGGATAGTCGCCCGCTGCTGCGATTACGGTGGCCAGTCCAAAACAGGCCGGCAAGCGTCCCGACTGCCACAACACCACTTTGTCCCCTACGCTGATATCTTTGGCATGAGAGGTTACGGCAAAGCTTTTCAAAGCTTCGGCTTGCAGTGCGTCGCGCAACCTGAATACCTTGGGGTTTGCCTGAAATAACCAGTATCTGACAGCGGCTTCCGCCATAATTATGCGTATTATTACAGATAAGCTCTAAAAATAGCTCCTTTTGGCTTGTGAAGCTATATCGGGGCGGTATTATATTCGTCGCTCAAATTCATTATATATGGAACAACCACTATATACTTTTCAACCCAATACCACCGAAGACGCTTTGTCGCTGGGCATTGCGCTGGTGATAGCGCTTGCCGGGGGCGCCGGACTATACTTCCTTTCCCGCAAAAAGGTTGAACACGATCAGCGCACGCGCCATCATCTTTTGCAGATGCTCGTGTTTTTTGCCACGATCATCGCAGCGGGTACCGCCTTGTTTAGTTTCTTATCTATGCGAAAAACCGGAGAGGTCGTTTTGTATCCCACGCACCTGGTTACTCCGTATGGAGACGTAGACTATACCGACATCAGCAAAGCGGAGATTATCGAAAACAAAACACCTTCCATGATAGACCCGAATACATCGAGGCGCGTGGTGCGTATGCTGGTCATTGAAGAAGTGAGCGGAAAAGCCCACGTTATGTCGGAGGAAAACTATGACATTAACGCCGTGATGGGGCGCCTTAGAGAAGCCGTAGAAAAGGCTTCTGAGTGATTAAGACCGGGTAAAAGCCGCTTGTCGAACCACCCCCGTAAAAGCATGCAATTCGAGTGTATAACTTCCGCTTGCAAACTGGGTAAGGTCCAACTCGTAGATGGTATTTACCGGAAGATCGAATACGTCGTCGTTGATCAGCAATTTGCCGTTGCTGTCTTTTACGACGATATTGCTAAGGTTTACGCTGAGCGTCTCAAAATCAATGTAGTAAATCTGATTTTCTTCGTCGAGGTACATCGACCAGCCATTGTTGTTGCCTTTCGTATAGGTCGCATTTTTCTCACCGGCCGGATTAGCGTCGGCTACGGCTTCCTGAGCAACAATTCCATTGAGACAACCGATAAAAAGTGCGAAGAATAAAGCGAATTTCAACTGCATGACGTCCATGATGATTATGATGATAAATATTCCCAAACGCGTCGCAAAGATAATTCAGAATTCTACATCATGAAAGGATTTTTATCCACTCAAACATCTTGTTAAACAACATTATCCCTCTGCTTATTCATTGTTCCAAATTTCATTTTTATTCAGAATATTATTTGATATTCGCAATTATTTTTTTTTATAAATTTCGATTCTGAAAAAATCGAAGCAAAATATTTTTTATTAACACACAAAATGATATCGCCCACTAGCCATAAAACGATAAAAACTTCCCCCACTAAACCCTACTAAACCCTACTAAACCCTTAAATTGCGTCATGGAACAACTCGGTATACTTGATCACATTTATGCGATATTGTTGGGCATTGTGGCGCCTCTGTTTGCCATAAAAGCCGGGCATACCTCACTGGCCGGCATATCGTTTGACACGCGTACAAAAATAGCCTTATACCGGGGTAATAGTCTGTTGCTGTGGATTTTAGCGATCATCGCCACGATCATTTGGTGGTTTAGCGGCCGGCCGATGGCTAACATGGGTTTCCAGTGGCCTCAAATCGACGACTGGTACGTGCCCGCATTGTGGGCGGGCGTATTTTCGATGTTATATGCGATAGATGTATGGCGCAAGACAGCTACTGTAGAAGCGCGGGCAGCCACCCGGGCGCATTGGCTCGTACACGCGCCGTTTTTACCCGCCTCCTTGCGCGAATTTGCCCACTACTGCCTGCTTGCCCTCACGGCAGCCTGTGCAGAAGAAATCGCTTTTCGCGGGTATTTAATCTCTTATCTGCTATTGCTATTGGGCAATCAGCCTGAAACCACCGTGCTGATCCTCCTGCTGAATGCCTTGATATTCGGCCTGGTGCATTGGTACCAGGGCAGAGAAGCCGTTTTCAAAATAGTAGTGATGTCGCTGTCGTTCGGCGGATTGCTGCTCAGCACCCAATCGCTATTGTTCCCGGTGTTGCTGCACTTGGCAATCGATCTGGCCGGCGGTTTGATCAGTTTGCGTATTTTACAACCCACAATTGAGCCCACTGATGAAGAAAGGGACTTTGACCTATGAATTGGTGGACTTAACTGGTCATTGGTGGCAAATGTGGCGGCACAGGGCACTCAATTGCCTGCCCGTGAAATACGCCTATGGCCCCCATCCGCAGCAATACCTGCTGGCATTTGTCCCCCCAGGCACGGCTCACCTCGATAAACCGCTCGCTTTTTTCTTGAACGGCGGCGCCTGGCAGTTCGGCAGTCCGGAAATGTTCAGGGCGCAAGCCCGCTTTTTTCTCGAAAACGGTTTTGCCGTGATATTACCGTCCTATCGAAAATTGCCCCATCATTCCTTCCTCCACATCCGCGCCGACCTCACCAAACTGCTGGAATGGACCCGCACCTGGATGGAAAAGGGCGGCTGGGACGAACCCTCGTTGCTTTTAAGCGGCATGTCGGCCGGCGGCCACCTGGCTGCACAAATGGCATTAGACACCGCCGAGTTGTCGAAAGCAGGGCTGCAACCCCGCCACATCAAAGGAATGCTGTTATGCGGCGCCCCGCTCGACCTCACGGCCATGCCAGATAGCCTGATCCTGCGCCGGCTGGCCGGTCCAAGAGATGGCGATCTTTTTGCACGAGCCAACCCAGTGAACCTACTCAATTCGGATACCTCCATCCCGATCCTAT
>JAEUUQ010000527.1 GCA_016787505.1 Saprospiraceae bacterium
AGCCGACGCCGCCCGCTATATCAAGGAATTCGGCACCAAACCCGTCGTAGGCTTTATCGCCGGACAGACGGCGCCCAAAGGCCGCACGATGGGCCACGCCGGCGCTATCATCGGCGGCAAAGACGATACCGCCGCCGCCAAGATGAAGATTATGGAAGAGTGCGGTATCCTGGTGGTGAATTCTCCCGCCACGATCGGTGAGACGATGTTGAAGGCGCTGAGGAAATAGTTGTGGGTTGTGAGTTGTCGGTTGTCAGTTAATCCCGGCTGAGTCAGACGGCTAGCAGCCGTCAGACTCAGACAAGCTCAAAGGCCAACCGACAACCGACAACCGATAACAGAGAAAAATGCTCAGAATAGCTCTGACCGACAAAACCCACCCCGTGCTGCGCGAATTGCTCGAAAGCGCGGGTCATACCTGTCTGGATTGTACCCAGCTCAGTAAAGAAGAGGTAATCGCGGCGCTTGCCGAATGCCGGGGCATGGTGGTGCGCAGCCGCTTTGCGCTCGACGCCGCTTTTCTGGAGCAGGCGCCCCACCTCGAATTCATAGCCCGCTGGGGGGTAGGAGTGGAGCATATCGACCTCGAAGCCGCCGCCCGCCTGGGCATCGCGGTATTAACCTCGCCGGAAGGCAGCAGGGATACGGTTGGCGAACACACGCTCGGACTATTATTGTGCTTAATGAACAACTTGTCGCGCGCCGACCGGCAGGTGCGCGCGGGGCAATGGATTCGCGAGGGCAACCGCGGCGTGGAAATAAAGGGCAAAACCGTCGGTATCATGGGCTACGGCAATATGGGCCGGGCTTTTGCCCAGCGCCTGAAGGGCTTCGAAGCCCGCGTGATTGCCTACGACCGCTACCTCGACCACTACGGCGACGAATACGCCGAAGCCGTCCACCTCGACACACTTTGGCGCGAAAGCGATATCCTCAGCCTGCATTTCCCTTATTCGCCCGACAACCACTACTTTGTCGACGGCGCTTTCCTGGATCGCTTTGCCAAACCCGTTTTTGTGGTGAATACCGCCAGGGGCCTCATCCTGCACACCGACGACCTGGCCGAGCGCTTGCGCAACGGCAGGGTGCCCGGCGCCGCGCTCGATGTCATTGAATACGAAGAAACCTCTTTCGCCCACCTCGACCCCGACTCGCTTCCGCCTACTTTCCAGTATTTGCGCCAATCTGATCGAGTGGTGCTAAGCCCTCATATCGCCGGCTGGTCGTTTGAGTCGGAGGAAGGCCACGGCCGGGTGCTGGCGGGAAAAATTTTGATGTTGTCGGTTGTCTGTTGTCTGTTGTCCGTTCTCTGTTCATTTATTTTACTGATTTAACCGATAACTGATAACTGATAACTGATAACCGACAACTGAAAACATCAAACCCTCGGCTTCACCTTGGTCAAAAAGATCTTGCCGGGAATACAATCGCCGAAACTGGAAGAACCGCTCCAGCCTCCTTCCAAACGCCAACGGGAGCCCTCAGATACGAGCTTGAGATTGCCCTTTTTGATACACCAATCCATATTGGCTTCTCGTTTGCAGCGGGATATTTTTATTTCAGTAAACTGGATATGCGATTTATCCACCCAAAAGCCCTGCAATTCCATCTCGGCAAAAATTTTGTCTACATACACATAAGACCTGCCGTATACCTTATTTCCCTTTTGTTGAAAATACATCTCGAAGCTGTATTCTGAGCGGTAGCCGCCTTCGTTTTGGGTAATCACACCCTTCCACTGGCCGTTGAGGTGCTTCGATTGGGCCTGCAGGAAAAACGAGGGCAGCAGCAGTAATAAGAAGGTACTAAGTCTGATCATCGTCAACGGGAGGTTGTTCGAAAATACTGAATATCGTCTTGCCGTAATGGCGTTCCTGACTATAAAACGGATGGTTTTTGAAAGAATGGTTGGGGTTGTGTTCCAGTACCAGCCACCCGCCCGGGTTGAGCAGTCCTTTATCAAAGATAAGCGAGGGAATCTGGTCGATAGTGGGTAAAGCGTAGGGCGGTCCGGCAAAGATATAATCGTAACGGCTTACACAAGACTGGATATACTTAAATACGTCGGCCCTGACGATCTGCAATTCGTTCGTCATGTGGAGGGCTTCCGCCGTTTTTTTTACAAAATTCACACAAGCCGGGAATTTATCCACGTACGTCACATCGGTACAACCGCGCGAGATAAACTCGTAGCTGTGATTGCCCGTGCCGCCGAAGAGGTCGAGCACTTTAATATCTTCAAAGTCGAGCTGATTTTGTAAAATATTAAACAGACCTTCCTTGGCGTAGTCGGTAGTAGGGCGGGTAGGCCAGTTGTCGGCGGGCGGATAAAAACGCCTGCCTTTGAATTTACCGCTGATGATGCGCATGAATAAATGATAATGAGTTTGTGTAATAACGCCGGAAGGCCGGTTTGCGTTGTGAACAAGTGAAATGAAAAAAGGATCAGGATGCGAGCATCAGGCTGAATAAGTCGGCGTAAAAATGGCCGGGAGTTTGCTCGAGTTGGGGGCCGACGGCAATTTGAGCGGGTGTGGGCATAAACTGCAGCTGGCGGAAGTAGCGTGCCAATAAGGTGAAAATAGCCGACTCCGGCAGCAATTTGCCGCTGATAAACACCGTCGTAAGGTTGTTGTCGAGCTCTTGCTGGTGAAGGCCGAGCAGCACGTAATACAAAAAATCTTCGGCAGATTGATACGGATAGGTGTTGCAGAGTTGCACGGCGCCATTTGAGAAAAGCGCCAGGATCAATTCGCCGGCTTGCAGGTGCAGGCAAACGCAGTGGCCCGAACCGGCGGCTTCCGCCAATTTTCGCCACGATTGCAGCAGCGCGGAAGAAAGGTGCATAAACCTGCAGCCGGGAAACTCCTGGCGAAGCGCGCCCAGTAGCGGCGCCGGCAGAGCGTACAAGCCGCGGCAGCCCAATTCGCCCAGGTCGTCGGCCAATATTTCGGCGTGATCGGGCAGCGCAGACAGGTGAAGCAGGTATTGATTTTTTTCCAGCGGGTTGTAGAGCCTGGAGGGCACAAGGGTAAGCGCCTGTCCCGAAAGGCCGATTCGCACACTTCGGAAATTATCGTGCAGCCGCTTATCGGTTTGAATAATGGTGTGAATGGAGGAGGGCTCCTGCCAGGCCGGTTCGGCTTGTTGTTCAAAAGTGTATTCCCGGAGTGCGACGATCTGTCGGCGTTCGTCGCTCAGGGCGTATGCAAAACTGTCCACCCCCAGGAGGATGGACAGTTCGTAGTCTTGATGACGAAGTTTGGAATAAGAATCTTCTGATATGTCTAAGCTTATCTTTCCCAATTGCCAGAAAGGTTAGGCGCAGTCATATTACCAAACTTCACGGGTTTTTCCGGATCGTAGTTCTGGTCGTATTTGGCGTATTTAGTGCTGGAATACCTGCCCATAAACACTTTGCGCTTGACGCCTACTTCCAGTACGGGTACCAGGGTACTCTGATAAGTGATAGTATCAGCCTTCATCTCAAAAGAGGCGCCGTTGCCATAGGGTACGTAGCGCAGCGAGTCGAGGTTGATACCCAGGGCGCGGACAGAGTCGATAGCCGGTGCATAAGAGGTATCATAAGTAATTTCGCCGGTAAAATTAGGGTCGTCGGGGTCGCCGATAACCTTGATAATGGCGAAATTTTCCGTTTCCAGCACCTTTTTAAGGGTTTCGAAATCGGGAGCGAATTCGTCCTTTATGCTGCGATAAAGCTCTTGTGCGTTGCGTATGGTCATGAGTTGATCAATAACCGCGCGCTCGCGCTTTTGCTTTTCATTCTTAAAATTGATGGGTTCCTGGATGCTTCCGACCAGCACCAATACGAGGCCGGCGACAAGCAGTATCAGAATGGCGTTGATGAGTAATCTCATTTTTTCGGTTTGTTTTGACGCAATAATAAAGATTTTTATCAAATCGAAGGCCATAAAAAGCGAATGCAATTTTACAAATATTGCTTCATACAAGGAAGAAGGAACGAAAAATTCTGGTAATTCCTTGATAAACCTACTCCGCCTCAACCCAAACAGGACGCAAAATGTTAAAAAAGGCTACTTTTGCGGGCTAAATTTGAGCTTAATATGCGCGTAGTAATCCTGGCCATTGAGTCGTCATGCGACGACACTTCCGCCGCCGTCATCGTCGACGGGGAGGTGCGCAGCAATTGCGTGGCCAACCAGGACGTGCACCGCCTCTATGGCGGCGTGGTGCCCGAGGTGGCCTCGCGCGCCCACCAGGTGAATATCGTGCCGGTGGTAGAGGCGGCTTTCGCCCAGGCCGGCATCGATAAAACAGAAGTCAGCGCCGTGGCTTTTACCCGCGGCCCCGGACTCATCGGCTCGCTGATCGTGGGCGTGTCGTTTGCCAAGGCTTTTGCCCTGAGCCGGAACTTACCCCTCATCGAAGTGCACCACATGCAAGCCCACGTGCTGGCGCATTTTGCCGATCGACCTCACCCTGAATTCCCCTTTTTGTGCCTCACCGTGTCGGGCGGACATACCCAAATCGTGCTGGTACGCAATTATCACGACATGGAAGTACTGGGCCAGACCCTCGACGACGCTGCGGGCGAAGCCTTCGACAAGACGGGCAAACTCCTCGGCCTCGATTACCCCGCCGGGCCGTTGGTCGACAAATGGGCGCAACAGGGCACGCCCCGCTTTCCCTTCCCCGAACCCCAGATACCCGGGCTGGATTTTAGCTTTAGCGGCTTAAAAACTTCGTTCCTCTATTTCCTGCGCGAGCAACGCGAAGCCGACCCCGATTTTATCGCTAATAATATGGCGGATATCTGCGCATCCGTCCAGGCCCGCATCGTATCCGTGTTGATGAACAAACTGGTAAAAGCCGCCGCCCAAACCGGCATCACGACGATAGCCCTGGCCGGCGGCGTGGCCGCCAATTCCGGCCTGCGCCAGGCCCTCGAAGCCACCGGCCGCAAACTGGGCTGGCAGACGTTCATCCCCGCCATGGCTTATTGCACCGATAACGCGGCCATGATCGGCATTGCCGGGTATTACAAGTATTTGGCCGGGCAATTTGCTGAGCAGACTGTGACTCCCATAGCAAGATGGGAGTAATAGGGGCTAATTGCTCATCTTTTTGACTTCACGCCAATTGATAGTATTGAAATAGTGATCAATAATTATCATCGGGTGGCTGGAATAGTCAAGAAGGTTAACCATTTCAATATCAAAGGCTTCGCAACCGACCGGTGCATCACCCTTCAAGCACCCGAAAACGCTTTCCACTCAAGCCCATCGACTGGAGCATTAGTCCGTAGGCATCGGTGTTGCTGCCTTCCGTTTGGAGTTCCAGGATAAAGGAAGTGTCGTCCTCTTTTTTTAAGTGGATAAAATCGGGATTTTCCACCAGCGGGCGCACATTGCGGCAGAGGCCGAGAAAAAGCTGCCCGGTAACGTTCAGTAGCTCATAGTTGGTGAATTCCTCCTCGCTGTTGTAATAGACCTTGCCGTCGTCCGTGGTTTCGATGAGGGTGAGGGGAAAGGCTTTGAGGAGGTAATCCGTGTCCTCCTGTTTGCCGCTCAGTAGCCGGTGGATGAATTCGGTGCGGTTGTCCATGCGCAGCATAAGGCCCTTTTCCATCGGGTTCAGTTGCCACTCGAACATGTTGTTTATGTGCCTGTTAAGCCCCTGTTTGACTCGGCGGATGTCCTGTATGACCCCGACCTCCAAGCGGACGCTTTGGGTGATTTCCTCGCTAAAGGTTTCGTAGGCATAATAATACCATTTTAGCAGGGCTTCTTCATCCATCCCTTTTTTGAAAAGGAACTGCACCGTTTGGTAAAGTGCCAGAAAGCCCATCGAAGGCGTGGAAATGATCATGGCCAGGTCGCACAGCAGGAAGGTGGCCAGACAGGCTAAGCGGAAGTCTCCCAGCAGTTGGTACATCCTTTCCAGCACGATGAGGTACTGGTAATTGCCTTCGTTCAGGTGCTTGAATATGGCTGGGTCGCGCTTGTCGGGGCTGTGCCAAAGCTCCAGCGAATAGGCGCCCGACTCGGTGATGGTAAAGCCGCCGACGGGATAGCCGACGGTTTCGCCGTTTTCACTCCGCAAGAGGTAGGGTTCCAATGCCTCTTTTTCCTTGTTTTTTACGGTAGCTAAATGCTCATCGTAGCACTCGCCTTCCCGGAACACCCTTTTCCTGTAAAGGATTTTGTCCAGATACAGCCATTCATCCTGGTGGAACACGAGGTTCTCCAGGCGTTGCCGGAGTTTGGGGGTGGCAAAGCCCTGGGCCAGGCCCTCTTCGTACCAACGGTTGAATGGTGCATACAGCGGCTCGTGGCCGGCCGCTAAGTTGGTCGTATGAGCCAAAAATTGCGTGATCAGATTGAGCCGCTCCCCACCAAGCACGGTGCTGATGTTTTGTACGTGGTGGTAGTATTCGTGGTAGAAAAGCGCTGTCTCACGAAGATTGGGCGCTACAATACGGTGGTCGAATATGTTATACATGCCCTTGGTTATAGAATACCGGTCTATCATTGTCGCGAGAGGTTGACGGTTTCCTTGATCTCGACCTCCCCGTTGTTGTAAAATCGCACGGTACGGTACTTGGCAAGCAGATCAATTGAGGCCCGCACGGCATCCTCGCTGATACCAGCGTTGAACAGCCGCTGGTATTCCGCCGGAATGTTGCTGATATGGCACATACTGCCAAGCTTGTATATGGCGAGCAACACCCGGGCATCCTGCTCTTGGAACGCCTTATGGCTGCCCTCCAGGAAGGCCTGGATAAACCCCAGCACGGCCAGCACTGTGGAGAGCGCCAGATGGCCCGTGACTACCGCCGCAGCTGCTGGCAGTAGTTTGAGCACCGAGAGTTGAAACTTGTTTTGCGAAAACCGCAGCAGGTTGTACGCCTTGTAGGAGTTGGCCTTCACGTTCCCATCGGAATAGATTTCAAGATCCACCGAGCGTCGCTCAATGAACGGATCGTCCGGCTGTTGTGCGAGCAAAAGGCAATCCAAAGGCAGGGTCCCGGCTACCGAAAGCTGGGCTTCCTGGGCATGGTGCCGCAGAAACGGAAGGGCGGAAATGGCTTCTTGCATATGCTGAGGTGCTTTAAGTTTTTTTGATTTTAACCCAGGGGATTTTCCAATGTTTTTCGGGCTTCGGCGATGAATAGCCCGTAATTTACCACTTGCGCTTTATGCGAGCTACTAACCATCAGTTTTTGACGGGGACACTAAACCTTGTAATCACTCCACTTCCTTCTGCACCCGGTCCCAAACCGGCGAAACAGCCTCGTAAAACCTGTTCATCTCCTCGCGGTACCATTGGATTAGCTCTGGCCAGTAGGTTTCGTCGTTGAAACGTCCCGGGAATTTCTCAGCCGGAACCTCGGATTTGATGCGCGAAGCTTTCTTGCCTTCCAGGCGTTCCCAAATAACCGGACAGCCAAAGGCTCGTTCTATTTCCGCTTTGTACTTCGCCATGGCATCGATCCACGTCTTGTTTGGATCATTGGAGAAATAAAGCTCTACCCGAAAGGCTTGTCGGCCCATACAGAAAGTAAATCTGCCGGGCCCCTTCCAAAATCCCAGGTCATAATGCGGCTTAGAGCTGACCCGTTCTAAAAAATCCAACCGGTGAGCGGCAAGTTCCCGTTTCAGCAACCCCCAGAACTTGACCAGGGCTGCTTCCGACTGTTCCACCGTCCGGCTCTTTTCTTTTTCTTCTTTTTCCTTCTCCCGGATTTCAATCATGAATTCACTGGTCTCCGGGAGTGGTATAATCTGCTCGATTTGCAGGAATAGTTCCTCCCCCATGCTGTAAGGCCTGGCCCGGAAGCACTGGATCTGGAGGTCATGGTCGCGCAGCCATAGCACGGTCGAGGTAACTTCCTTCCGATAATGATTGGCTACAAAGATGATGCGCTGGTCGCCTCTATTCAGCAGCGGTTCTTCTTCCTCCCACTCCAGAAACTCAAGCAGACTTTGTCTGGCATCCTGTTCCCGGCCCCATTTATCCAAATAATCCTGATAGATCTTGATGATCTGGGCTGTAGTCAGGGTTGAACAATAAGATGCATACTTCAGCGCTTGCCAGACGACGTTGCGGCCGGTGTCGTCCAGTTTATTCTCGATGATCACCAGATTGCCGTCTTTGTCGAGTGCCAGCAGATCGAGCCGCTCGCTGGTATCGTTGAAGCCGTCAAATTCCTTCTGGATGATGAGCAGTTCCTCCCCCAACATCTCCGGATTTTTGGCGATCCATTCTTGCAGGTGCTCCCGCTCCCTGATGCGCAGTTCCTTGAAAGGCTTCTGCTCCAGTTTTACCACATTATTGGAGGTTTTGTCGATACGATACATAGCCTGCAGTTTATGTTGTGAGTTATTTATTTTTCATTTTATTTTATTTTTTGACTACTGCCACAAAGCCCTGTGCAAGGGATGCGAATAAACCATTAGATATACATCTCGTACTCTTATATAACGGTACGGTAATATTAAAGTATGTCAACCATCGCTTGAATTTTGGGTTAAAAGCCTGACTGAATAACGGTGCCGAACAGAAGCCGAGAAAAAGATCAACCCATTTCTATTTACAACGAAAATAACGGAAAAATAAAAACTATGCCAAGCTGTGGTAGGAAATTGGGATGGAAATTGCCAGGAATAGCGGTGACTGGCGCGCTACGGTTTCGAATCCTCGAAGGCTTCGCTACCGGGTGTGGCGCGCGCACTCCATCAATTGCCCTGGTTCCACAGCCCATTCGCCTTACCCACCAATTCCTTTGCCTTGACCTCCTGCCCATCCGAGCGATAGACATTCGCCCAGTTGTGGAGGCGAGATTCCAGGAAATATTGTCTCCCTCATGGAGCGATGAGCGGAGCGGGTCGTACAACTTGATAATTTACGAACCTCCTCCGATCTACCACAAATATGCCATAGGATTGCCAAAATTTGGTTTTTTTGAAAAGCCAAGGTATAAATCAAGTCTTCAACAAAGCCGATATAGCTCTGGCAACTTCATTCCAGCCCTGAGCAGGATTGGGATAATCAGCAATAGGTCGACCGTCTTTGGGGATGGCTTGCAGTGTGCTGATATCGGTGCTGTCCCAAAAGCAATAATTCAAGATAATGGGCACGACGTGCGTGCCTTCCGCTTCACGCCGTTGGAAGGCACGCGGTATTTCTTCATCGTTGATAAAATCGGAATCCAAAAAATTGGCGCTTACAAGAAGCAACGTCAAGTCTGCGCTATTGAGCGCTTTCAGAATTTCATCCTTCCATTTTTGACCAGGCAGGATTTTGCGATCCGTCCAGATTTCAATTTCCCCTTTGCGCTCCAAAGGCCCGAGAAATTTGTCGAGTTCCTTCATGGCTTCTTCGTCTTTATGAGAGTAAGAGATGAATAGTTTTTTTGCCATTGCAATTGGTTTTTGAAAAACAAAAAATGGGTGGATGTCAATATATTTTGAGGCTTCTAAAGGAAAAGCTTTTACCTGTCGGGCTTGTGTGTATATCGCCTCCTGCGCATCGCGCCAGCGAACGAAATCTGTTTCATTAAGTGAAATGACAAACCCCGCCTGGCCATCCTCCAAATCGAGAAACGATTGAAAAATACGGCTCATTGCATCTTCCCGTTTGGCATGGTCGCCAGTTTGAATATCAACCTGTATTTTGAATTCCTCTTTGCGTTGTACCAATGCCGTACATCCGTCAGTTTGAAACAGCAGCCCGTTTTTCCAGAAAAGCCGTTGTTTGGCCTTGTCGCCCCAATGCGCCACGAAACGCGCGATGTGGCTTTTGGGTAGGAAGTCCGGGAACCAAAGCGTGAAAGCGTGAGTGAGGTTGGCGTATTCTTTTGCTGCTTCTAGTTTATCTGGCTTAGTACAAGCATCGGGCAAATATTGCGGAGCGACGTAGGTGCCCGTCGGCTCGCCATTTTCGTCGTTTTCTGCAAAAACCAACTGAAATTCGCGCATCAATTCCACAAAATCGAGTGCTTCTTGATTATCGCATTGCAAAGCTTCACACATCCAGGCCAAATCGAACAGCCCTTCGCGTTCCATCACTTTGCGGCTCAAGATGGCATAAATGCGGTTGCAAACCCAGTCCGGGCGCAGGAAAACGCGGTGTCGCAGCCGCTCGTTTTGGTCGAAGTAGAGGACGTCACCTGTGATGTCGCGCAGGTAAATCTGCACCAAATCCATTTTTGCATCCGACTCGATGTCGCGGCACATGGCTTCGAAATCCGTCCAGGACATTTCATTAACCGGCGTTTCGCCCGAGGCCAAAACTCGCACGCGGTCGCGGATGTCGCGGTGATAAACGGCGAACTCGTATGTCGCCATTTGGCTTTCGAGGGTTTTAAGCAGTTCGGTTTCGAATAGTTTGAAGCGCATCGTCCATTCGCCCTGCTCGCCGTTGGCTTGTTCGCTGGTTGCTTCCGCGAGGTCGATGTGATTATTGCGCCATTTGGCGGGTAGGTGATAAGGCGTATCTCCAAATTCATTGGGAACGTCTTGCATTTCATAGCCCTCGCCGGCTGCGCATTTGTTTTGTACGAGCAAAATAGGGATGGGAGCTTCGCCCTCGCGTTCATGGCGGGCGTATTTGTTGAGATTAAAATGGATGTTTTTCAGCCACCAGGCTTTTGAAAAATGCTCCAGCGGTACGGTGTAAGCCTGCGAGTCATTTTCATAGTAGATTTCTGTCGGCTCTATTCCACCTTTGTCCGTTTTTGCGTCCCAGACGAGGGCATAAACCGCGTTGCGGCTCAAAAAAAGGCGATGAGTGGCGTGATAGTATTCCTGGCCGCCGAAGTCCCAGATGTTGACTTGCATTTCGCGACCTGGTGGATTCCATTTCTCCGTTCCAACAATTCCCTCTGTTGTTGATTGCCCAATCTCAAATATGCTTTCGCGGAGGTAGCGACTCAGGGAAGTTTTTCCAGCAGTTGAGTTACCGAGGAGGATTAGTTTGATTTGGGTGTTTTTGAATTGTTGTTTTGAGCGTTCGGAGAAGTATTGTAAGATAGCGGCGTTGCCTTGTGCAACGATTTCAATGGCTGGGTGTTTAATAGGATTATGGTTAAGATTGATATATTCTTCTTTATTCATAGCTCCATATTCACTCAGTTCTACTTGAATACTCTTTTGAATTAAGTATATGAAAGGTTCAAGAGACGTGATTTTATTATAACCAAGGTTAATTGATTTAATATTTGTCGAGTTATTTAAATTAATATGAGTTATATCATTGTGTTTAGCACTAATTTTATTAAGATTTAAAAGATTTTCAAAACTAATACTTGTTATTTTGTTATAGTCTAAGTCTATTGTTTTTAAGTTCTTTAATTTTTCAACACTGATATTGGTGATTTTATTACTATAAAAGCTAAGTATCTCGAGGTTCGGCAAATCTATTTCATCTACCGTGCTGATCAGATTATTGCTAAGATTGAGCGATTGGAGGTTGGTTAAATTTTTCAAAAAATCTATACTATTAATTTGATTATTACTGAGATTGAGCGATTGGAGGTTGGTTAAATTTTTCAAAAAATCTCCATTGGTTATTTTGTTTTTATATATACTTAACCGCTGAAGGTTGGTCAAATTTTTCAAAAACCCCCCATCACTGATTAGATTATTACTTAGATTAAGTATTTGCAGGTTGGTCAAATTTTTCACCCCCCTCCCATCACTGATTAGATTATTACTTAGATTAAGTATTTGCAGGTTGGTCAAATTTTTCAAAAAATCCCCATTATTAATATAATTACCTGTTAAGTCAAGTGTTTGAAGGTTCGTTAAATTTTTCAAAAAATCCCAATTTCTGATACCAGTGTAACGAAGGTCAAGTCTTTCGAGATCAGTTAAATTTTTCAAAAAATCTAAATTGCTGATTTCCCATTTAAAACTATGACTACCACCTGCACATAATATGCGTAAACCAGTTGGGAGTGAACCATCAGAAATATCGCTTAATAAGTTCACATTGTGAAGAATCATTCTGCTTTCTATCCAACGATCATTATCAAAATCTAACCATCCATCAGATAATACTAATGTCTTTAACCAAGCCATGTCGGAAAGATTAGGCAAACGGCCTAAACTACATCCGCCAAGGTTGAGATACGAGGCATCCTCCCCCCGCGCATGCCTGGCTTTATTCTCAGCAATCAATTTCAATGCTAATTCAGACATAAATAATTCGATGATTGTGATTGCAAAATCAAATTCCCTCCCGCGTCGCCAAAATCCGCTGCACCCCCTCCACTACCTTTACCCATGCCTCATTTTCATTCTTCCATTTGCCATCGGTCACGGGTGTGGCTTTCTCCGGTAGCGCATTCCGGTTCGCAAAATCCAACTCCGTCCAGAGGCAAAAATCCACGATGACCGGCACCAAAATACACTCGCCTGCAGTGCATCGCTCTTCTATCAGTGGCAATTCCACCTGCTGAATGTAATCGGTGGCAAGGCTGTTGTGTGTCACCAAATATAGCACCACATCCGCTTCGTGCAGGGCTGCCTTGATGCGCTCATCCCAGTCTTCGCCGGGCAGAATGTCGCGGTCGTGCCAGGTGACAATTTTGTTGCGCAGTCCGGAGAGATGTTTGAGCAGGGTGTCCTTGTAGTGCTGGTCGTGTTTGGAGTAGGATATGAAAAGTTTCAGTTTGTCTTCTTGGCGCGGAGTGTTTTTAACAAATACACCTTCCAGCAACCCTAAAACAGACACATCGTCATAACTTTCGCTGCACTCTACTGAAGTTTTACCTCTTTCAATGCGCTTGTCCAAGTCCGTTTTATCGTAAAAATGTGGCGTAAGGCTGCTCTTACAGATACGGCAATTGCAAGGAATTTTCACTGTTACCTTTAGCCGCTCGCCGAAGGGCATATGTAGCCGCTCCACTTCTTCGTTGATGATAGTGACGAGGTCTTGTGCGCGAAGACCTGTTGCCCGCACTGAGATGGTACGGCGGTCAAGCGATTCGATGATATCGGCTTGTGCGACCATTCGTTCCAACACGACGCCGCTGTTCCAAACCGCCGTCTGCCCTTGCGCTATGTGCCGGTGTAGTCGCACGATGAGGCGGTAGAGCAGGCCTTTGGGCATAAAAACGTATTCGTATTTCAGTTGCAATGGGATAGTCTCACCGAGGTCATAAGTCGGCACATCGCCGGGCAGAAGTTGCGGACAGATGTAGGTTTCGGTGTCCTGCACCTGGTAACAGAGTTCGAATTGGAGCATGAGCGCGAGCAGTTCGTCGCGGCGATCGTGATAGGTGCTTTCATACCAGAGCCGGTCGAGGTCGCTTTTGTTGAAACGGCCGCGCTGCTCACCCGCTATTTGGGCGTCGTCGAGGATTTTATAGACCGCATCGATAACCCATTGATTTTGGAGGAACACGTCGCGCTTCAGCAGGGGATTGTCCTGGAAATGAAGAAACACGCCCAGATCGTGAAAGTACCGGCTCAAATCCGATTGCCTTACAGGATCGCTGATGCCGGCGTCTTCACAGAGTCCACGATAGCGCTCGGCGGAGATGTAGGGATGTTGCTGCCGCTCCGTTTCGATGGCTTCGCGCACTTTTACCCAGGTTTTGGGAACGGTGTCGCCGATATGGGGCAGGGAGAGGGCTTGACGTTCGATCTGCCTGCGCAGGTCGGTGATCTTTTCGGCCTCGCTGGCGCCGAGGTTGATACGGAAGAGTTCCCCATGAACAAAACTGAAGTGCTCCTGAAAGCTCCCCAGACTGAAGCCCGTGCGGGCACAGCCGTCTTTTTCGTTGTGCAGCACTAACACAGGACTTTGCCCGCCAAACAGCTCGGCGGTTTGCAGCCAATTGTTGTAGAGTGTACGCCAGGCGTCGTTTTCATTGAGCGTCCGGGTATCGTCGACCAATATGTAAAGTGAACGATGGGTATAAAAAAAGCTATGGGCAGATTGGTACTTGCCCTGTCCTGCAAAATCCCAAATGTTGAGGCGAAACTGCTTACTTTCTTGGTCTGGAAGGTCGAAATACAGGGGGTGGATGTCAATGCCTTTAGTACGGTCTTTTTCCTGCGGTAGCGGCGCATTGGGGTCGAAAAGTTTGCGGCAGAGACTGGTTTTTCCTGCGCCTCCCTCGCCGATTAGCAGGAGTTTGGCTTCGTAGATTTGGTCTTCTCCTTCTTTTTCGAGGTCTTCGAAGTAGCGGAGAATGGCGCCGTTGCCTTGTTGTACGATCTCTAATGGAGGTGCTTGTAATGGGTTGTTATGAAGTATCCACAGTAGAAATTTGTCAAAATAATATACTCTTTTTACTGCTTTTTTGGGCCATTTATCATTATACCCCTTTATTGTCTTTTTCGTTAATGTCAATTCAATATCCCGTAATTCAGCGGCTAATTCATATCGCTGATTTTTTACGCTATCATTTTTATATTCATATATATACTGAATAAATCGTTCTAAATCAAAATTTTGACGTAATTTGAGATATATTTCTCTAGAAATATTGGTAATTTTATTGTTGGGGGCATATAGAGCTTTTAATTCTCTTAAATTATATAGTAATTCAATATTTTCAATTTGATTACCACTAAGATCTAATATTTGTAGTTTTGTCAAATTATTTGAAAAATCTATATTGTTTATTTGATTGTTTTTCAGTTCAAGGGAAAGTAAATTGGTTAAATTACTCAAAAAATTCCCATTGCTAATTTTATTTGAATTCAGTTTAAGAGATCGTAGATTAGCCAAATTATTCAAGAACTCCCAATTGTCAATTTGGTTCTTACTTAGATCAAGGAAAAGAAGATTATTCAAGTTTTTCAAGAAATTTCCATTACTGATTTTATTTGAATTGATAGAAAGAGATTGGAGATTGATTAAATTTGTTAAACAATCCCCATTGTTGATTTGATTGTAACTGAGATCAAGAGATTTCAGATTGGTCAAGTTGTTCAAAAAATCCAAATCGCTGATTTCCCATCCCCACGAGGAGTCACCACTGATACATAGTATGTGTAAGCTGGAAGGGAGTGCCCCGACAGGTATGTCCTTCAATCTGTTATAAGGGCCTTTGTTCTTGCTGTCTATCCACTTGTGCTGCTGCCAATCCCGCCACGTATTCGACACCACCATAGCGGTATGTAGTGTATTCGAATAAAACCAGGCAGTGTGCTGCTGCCAATCCCGCCACGTATTCGACACCACCAGCGTCTCCAACCAATCCATATCCGAAAGATCGGGCAGGGTAGTCAGTCCGCAGCGGCCGAGGTCCAGGAAGGAGGCATCTTCCCCGCGGGCGTGCTTGGCTTTGTTTTCGGCGATTAATTGCAGGGCAAGTTTAGACATGGGGTGGCAATGTTATTAGTTTTTCCAGGCAAAGGTAAGAAATTCGTCTGTGCGCTGTTTTCTGCGCTCTTGTCTATGTTATCAGGTTGTGTGTTCACAAGAATAAATATCTTATCTATTTTGCATCGCTCTTCTTCTGCTAGGGGTGTTCCCCGCAACTATGCAATATTTTTCTTAAATTAATTAGCCCTATTCGATTCATCTTGAGCCGCTCGATTGTAGCGCGGCCAATAGCTGTGAGGCCAATAACCAGGGTATAGTCATCATTCCAGGTAAAGTGTTCTCCCCATATATGCTGGCGTGGATGAAAAAGAGGGGTTGCCTTTCCATTTAGCGGGTCAATGGCTTCAATGGCATTATATTTTCGGTTATTACAACCCTGGCATGCATATGCAAGGTTGTCAGATTGACTCAGACCCTTCCTGGAAAGTGGTATGATATGTTCAACAGAAAATGGATCTGGGGAAAATCGATTCTGTGACATGCAGTATTCACATCGTCCAAAAGCACGCTCTTCAACTTCTCGTTTTAAAAGAGATGGTATAGCCGGCATACCGGATTAATTTTGAATGTCCAGTTGCTGAATAAGCTGATCCAGGGAGATTTGGCGAAGACGCGCGAGTTCAATAAGATAGGGCATTCTTTGTGCATTGGCTACTTCTATCCGGTCAGTGATGTCAATTAGCTCTGTCCATTCATCTGGAAGCAAAGTTTCAAATTGGCGTTTTTCTTTTAGTTCAGCGTAGCGAACCCAAATATCAGCCGGAAGCCCAAGATTGATTTTTTGCAACAGCTCTAGTTCTCGCTCCTTGTATTCAAGACCGGCTTTATGCTGAGCTTGCGCTTCGAGCATTTTAACGATGTAATCGTCTAAATGATAACCTTCCGCTTCCGCACGCTGCCGAAGCCATTTTTCCAAATCTTCTTTTATGTGAATGGTTATGGACATATACTTATGTATTCTTTTCAAAGATAGGGGATTATTATTGTATACGCAATACTTAGCACAACGGTTCGCTATAGTGGATTCAGCACGCCTGTAAAATCTACTGTTTCCCCGCAGGCGCTATAGTTGCCTCCGACGGGCTACAGCGTGTATGCTACTGCGCCAAAGTTGCATCCTTCGTCAATACCATATTCATCCTCCGGCGTCAATTATTAAATTATCATTCACGTATAAAAATTTGTAAATATTATCAAAAAACGATAACTTTGTGACAGTAACAACACTTCGATGAAAGTATTCCTAAAAGCCATAGAAAACGGAGAATTGGTTGAGGCTATTATCACAAAAGCCGAAAAGGGGGACATGCCGCTCAGAAAAGATGGTTGGCAGTTTACGTGGAAAAAATTGTTTAGTACAGACGGCGCCTTGTTTTACAAGCTAGCCAAAGTAGCCACTCCTGAAGAAGTAGAGGGAATACTAATGTTGACATTGATCAATGAGGAGATGTTGTATATGAACAACCTCGAAGTAGCGCCTCACAATTATGGTTCTACCGGCAAATACGACAATGTAGCCGGTTGTCTGATCGCCTTTGCCTGTTACAAGAGCTTTGAGCTCGGTAAAAATCACTACCTGGGTTTTCTGACGTTTGAGAGCAAGACCCAACTCATCGAGTTATATGAAAGAAAATACGGGGCTACGTTCGCAATGGGGCAGAAAATGTTTTTTGACCCCGGCGCAGGCAAAAAACTCATGAAAAAATTTCTCTTAATTGAATTTAATAAGCAATGAAAAAAAATAATAATCTGGATCAATATATCAATGCAGGCGGTATTAACGGACTCGGCGAGGGCCTGATCAATACCAATAGTAAGGATTTTCTCGCATTGAAGTCTTTGATCAAAAAGATTTCAGCTAATCAATCTCAGGAATATATCGTCGAAAATGAATTTTTAGCTATTCGTTTTCAAATGGAGTCTTATTTGAATGAGCCTGCTAATGAAATAATCCAGGCCGGCGAGTTTATCGAACGGCTGCTGAAAGTAGTCCACATCAAAAAGAAAACATTTGCAAAATATATTGGCTATGAGGACGCCAACCTCAGCGCGCTTCTGAAAGGCCGGAGAAAGATAAACCCGGACTTGGCTATCAAATTGGGTAAAATTTTCAGAATGAACCCCGCTATATGGCTCCACATCGAAAGCAAAAACGACTTGATGAAAGAATTAAAAGGCAAAGAAGAAATTTATCAACATTACAATTTAATCGACCTGATGAAAAAGGCAGGATGATCTGTACCACAAAAGAATTTGAATACGACCTTGAGTCCAACAATCAAATCTCAATATCCTTCTCACTCACCACACGCCCATGCATACACCGCAAAATCCGCGCAGGAAAATGCTCGAGTATGCGATAATCATGCGTGGCGAATAACACAGCAGAATTATTGAGCTTGGCCAGTTGGCGCATCAGCAGGAGGATATCGTCGGAAGTTTCGGGGTCGAGGTTGCCGGTGGGCTCGTCGGCGATGATGAGCTCGGGACTGTTGAGCAGGGCCCGGGCGATGACTACGCGCTGCTGCTCGCCACCGGATAGTTCGTGGGGCATCTTGCGCTCGCGACCCGCGAGGTCGACCATCTCCAGCACTTCGGCGATGCGCTTGCGCAGGGCGGCTTCTTCTTTCCAGCCCGTGGCTTCCAGCACAAAACGCAGGTTGGCCTCCACGCTGCGGTCTTGCAGCAAATTAAAATCCTGGAAAACAATGCCCAACTTGCGGCGCAAGAGGGGGATGGTATCGCGGTTGAGCTTGCGCAGGTCGAAACCCGCCACCTCGCCGTGGCCTTCCACCAGGGGCAGGGCGGCGTACAATAGCTTGAGCAGACTCGACTTGCCGCTGCCCGTCTTGCCGATCAGATATGTAAACTCCCCCTTGGCAATTTGCAGGTTGACCCCTTCCAATACCCGGGTAGTTTGCTGGTAAATATTGACGTCTTTGAGCCTAACTATCAAATGCTCCATAACTTTTACAACAAATTGACGGTCATTCGGTGTTTTATGGTCGTGGACTTGTTATACATTTGCACGTCGGTCCGAATTTGATCATCCAACT
>JAEUUQ010000038.1 GCA_016787505.1 Saprospiraceae bacterium
TGGCGCTGGAAGGACACGTAAGTGGCGACTGTACGACTGTACGACTGTACGACTGTGCCATCCTGGGCCGGTCGTTGAGCGGAGTCGAAACGACGACTGTACGACTGTACGACTGTACGACTGTACGACTGTACGACTGTACGACTGTAAAATTGGACCATTAAAGATACGAGAAGTTTCCCTGATCTTAAAGTCGTAAAGTCCTAAAGTCGTAAAGTCCTAAAGTCGCAAAGTCCTAAAGTCTTTTCCTGTATGAAGAACATAAACTAAGCAGGCGCATTTGAAGCACTCCCCAGATCGCCTCCTTGATAATGCCCCTCGACATCTTAGAACTGCCCTCCAGGCGATCGGTGAAAGTGATCGGGATTTCTTTGATCTTAAAGCCCAGCGAAGTAGTGGCAAATTTCATTTCTATCTGAAAAGCGTAACCCACAAAATGGATTTTATGCAAGTCGATAGCTTCCAGCACGGGGCGGGTATAACAGACAAACCCGGCGGTAGGGTCTTTAACCTGCATCCAGGTGATACAACGCACGTACATAGAAGCGCCATAAGAAAGCAACACGCGGTTGTAGGGCCAGTTTTCGAGCCGGCCTCCTTTCACATAGCGGGAGCCCACCGACACATCGGCGCCATTTGTGTGGCAAGCCTCGTAGAGACGCGCCAAGTCGGAGGGGCTGTGGGAGAAATCGGCGTCCATCTCTATAAAATACTGATAACTGCGCGCCAGCCCCCATTCAAATCCGGCAATATAGGCGGTGCCAAGGCCTAGTTTGCCGCTGCGTTCCATCAAAAACAATGTGCCCGGATATTGCTTTTGGCTCGCTTTTACCAGTTCGGCGGTGCCGTCGGGCGAACCATCATCAACAATGAGTATGTGGAATGATTTGTCAAGTGAAAACACCGTATCTATCATTCTGACGATGTTTTCCCTCTCGTTGTAGGTTGGAATAATGACTAAGCTATCAGACAAATCGAAAACGTTTGCGCTAAATAAAAAGAAGCCCCAAATATAGGAGAAATATTCTTAGACTAAATCCTCTTCTTCCCAGTTCTTCCGGGATTGTTTTTGTAGTCTTTTGAGCTCAAGCGTGTCTTCTTCGTCTTTGCCACGACTTCTTGGGCCGCCTCGCTCCAGCCTTTTTATTTCGCGCTCCATTTCTTTGTCTTCCCAATCGTGTTCGAGCCAGGGCATTCCGAACACGGAAAAATAATGCGTAACCAGGCCTATTGACCAGCCTAATGCGGGAAAAACAAACCACCACGCGCCCGAATAAGTCACGGCATTGAGCGCAAACAGAAAAGCATTTACAGCGATAAATGAACCCAGGTGGCTATAAAACCCTTTTTTGGCCTTTACGCGCTTTTGGGCTTTGATAAGATTATTGTCCATCATGATATCATTCATTAATAGCATGGATAAATATAACGCATATTGGTGGAGTCAAGGTCTAAATTTAGACTTAAAGCAGGATAAACAGCGTTAAATTATGCTTTTCCCGGACGGAGTAGTCTGCGTGCCCAGCAGCCGAGCAAGGCGCCCAGCCCCCCATAAATGCCTCCCACAATAGCCGTCAGAATTAACATCCCGTTTGCGCCGACTCCTTTCAATAATATGCCCATTTTTTCTGCCAGCAAGCCCTGATTGAGGTCGTTGAGATAGGCCGCGTACCCGCCCCAAAGCAGGGCCGCACCCAGCAAGCCGGCCAAAAACGCGCTCAACAGGTTGCGCGTGCCGATTGCGCCGGCTATTGCACCGGCAAGGGCTATGCCCCACCAGGGCAAAACAAGTTGCAACAACAAGCCCAGCAAAATGGTGAGCGCCAGGGTTCGAATAAAGGACATGAGTTTTCCTGTTTATTGAAAGGTGATTCGAAATTGTTCGTGTTCGCGCAAGGCATCTGCCGATTTTACAAAAAGCAATTCGTTGTAATTGCCCTGGGCCCATTGGCCTACCATGCTGTCGTAATATGGACTGCCCGGATTACCCGATTGCCCGCCGGGATAAACGCCCCAGGCTTTGACTTCGGGACCCAATGATACTACCATACGCCAGGAAGGCCCGAATGACTTTTTTACGGCGTTGATGGCGTCGCTATGCCCGCCGATGTCTACGTTGAGTTGCGAAAAAGCATCGATGCCCGCCAGATGGCCGATGCGCACCGCTTTTTCCGACCTCCAGTCGAAAGCGTCGTCGTGGTATACGTCGGCCAATTCGGCGCTGATAGCCTGGAACGCCTGCGTGACAATGTCGCGGGCCTGTTCGCGTTTGCCGGTAGCAGCCTGGTCAAACAGGGTATGGGTGGGCGAATCTTTTAGCAGCGCCACAAAACGCCACATATCGGGATAGTCCAGATAATTGGAGTCGGGACTGGTATACCATTCGTCAAAGGTGTCTTTGTATGACCGGGTGAGCCAGCGATAAAAAACGGCGGGTGTTTTTTTATTTTTATCAAAATAAAAATTCCAGCCGCGCAGATCGTTCCACATGTCTTTTTGAATTGGCGTGAGCGAACTGGTATCTAGTGCCGACATCAGGGCGGGCAAACCCTCTTCTGCCTGTATACTATACGTATTGTTTTGCATGGCCATCATGTCGCTGGGGCTGAATTTTTTGTTTTCTGACAGCAGCCGGTTGATCAGGCGACCCCGGTACATGTCGAACCCACCGTTGTAGTAGTATGGATAATCAGGCGCTACAGAGTGTTGGTTGGCCGAGGCTACGTATCCCTGGGCGGGGTTTTTTACGCGCGGTATTTGTTCGTAAGGAATAAAACCCTGCCAGCCGTTGGCCGACTGGTCGCCTTGCTGAAGAAAACGCCCCTGCTGGTCGGCTTTGATGGGGAATTTTCCATTGACCGTCATAGCGATATCGCCCTGTGAAGAGGCAAATACAAAATTTTGGGCCGGCGAGGAAAGCCCGCTCAATGCCTGATAGTAATCTTCGTAATTATGCCCGCACATGAGCCGGTGAAAAACGCCCACCTCGTGAAAATCCTGATTTTCGGGCATATCCACGCTGAGCCAGTGCATGGCCATGTCGTGGTATGGCGAGGCTGGATCGGGATATACCACGGGCCCCCAGGCCGTAAATTTGATCGTATCCAGCAGGGGAGCCTGGCGGCCTTTCACTTTAATCTCTTCAATGCGGTATTCCACTTTGCGGGGTTTGCCGTCGAGTAGATATTCTGTTTTGGCCTCGTCGACCCAGGTGAGGGTATACCAGTCGAGTACGTCGTGCGACACGTTGGTTTCGCCCCAGGCTATGTAGTCGTTGAAGCCTATTAAAATGCCCGGCGTGCCGGGGAATGACACGCCATATACGTTACATTCGCTGGTGTTCATGTGAATTTCATACCAGATAGAGGGCAGCGAAAGCCCCAGGTGGGGGTCGTTACACAAAATGGGATGGCCCGTAGTGGTCTTTTTGCCGGCCACTGCCCAGTTGTTGCTACCGATAAAGGGCGGCGGGTTGGGCAGGGCAAACCGGATGAGATCGCCGTAGGGTGGGGGAGCCGGCGCTGTTTGATGTGGCGTAACCGGGGTAAACGGCCAGGGGGTATCGGCGGGGATCACAGGGGTTTGGCCGGGCGGATAGTCGGGGAAAAGGTCGTTGTACAGCGAGTCGCCCAGCATACGCAGCACATTCGTCGATTGGAGATCGTCGTTTCTGAAACAAAGCGTTTCGGCCATGCTTTTGGCTGCCAGCGCGGTTTTGAAAGTCGACCAGGGTTCGGGGGCGTAGTCGAGCAGCTTGAACTCCAGCGGATAATCGGCCGGCTTGAGTGAAGCGATATAGTCGTTGACTCCTGCTGTATAGGCTTCAATAAAAGGCATCTCTTCGCTATTGTCCGACCAGGCTTTCAGGGTGCGTTCGGCGGCGAGCGTCATCCCTTTCCTGCGCTGCAGGCGGTCGCGTTCGAGCGTTTTTTCTCCTACAACTTCCGACAGGCGACCGGCGGCGGCGCGGGTTATGAAATCCATCTGCCAGAGGCGGTATTTGGCGGTGATATACCCTTGGGCATAACACGCGTCGTAGTGGTTGGCGGCAAAAATATGGGGCACCAGGCGTTCGTCGAATACCACTTCTACTTTCTCTTTGATGCCTGGCAAATCGATCACCTGGCTTTTGGGCGCACTGGCAGGTTCTGCATTTTGCCAGAACCCCCCGAAGGGATCCAGTAGTTTGCCCAGCGGTGGAAGGGCAGAACCGAATGGGTGGTTGCGGTGGCCGGCGATTACCAGTATGACGGCCAGTATGAGGGTGAGGATAAACAGGGCGTAGCGCATCGGCTTATTTGATTTGCGTAAGAATGCATGGCAAATATATAAAACTTGATGGTTTTGAGGGGAGAGAGAGTGAGGGAGGGAGGGAGAGAGGGAGTGAAAAATGGAGTTAGTGTTATTTATTTGTGCTTTTTATGATAAAAAAGATTACATAATACTTGCTTTTGTTGAGTATTGTTAATTTTTATTAATTTATATCATGTTACAAATATTATATAACACAATGCATTTTATTTTTTTGCATAGGTGTATTGCGTTCAAACGCAAGCGTGACGGCATTATAACAACATATTCATATTCATGAAACTTCCATATAAGTAGCATTGGACGTTATTTTTGTATAAAAAAATGACGTGGCTATTGCCTTAACTGAAAAAAGGCCGTATAATTGCAACATCTTTAAAGTAGTTTTTGTGTTTATTTGTTTGGGTTAGAGGCCCTTGCCTGTTAAAGGCAAGGGTTTTTTTTGTGACATTGACTTGTATAGCCTTGAAGGCGCAGCATCAAACAAAAAAAAGCCTTGTATCACAAAATGGATACAAGGCTTTTTTAATGTATAAAATGGTATAAATCAGAACGGCTTAATTCTTGAACATATTGCCGTCACCAGCGGGGAGGCCGGCGGGTTCAGCCGGTTTGGGTTCTACTTTACCCATAATCGTAAGAACGATTTCCTGATCGCTCACGTTGGTGGTCAGCGTAACGCGTTTGGTGAAGGGGCCCGTGCGGTTCGTGTCGTATCTTACCTTGATTTCGCCGGACTGGCCGGGCATGATAGGCTCCTGAGGATAGGTGGGCACCGTACAGCCGCAGCTTCCTTTTGCGCTTTTGATTACCAAAGGCTCCGAACCGGTATTCTTGAATTTGAACATACGGAACGGGTCAGCGCCCTGCTCAATGGTACCATAGTCAACGGTTTCTTTTTCAAACTCAATCTTGGCTGCGCTTTGCGGTTTAGCTTGTGCGGCCGGAGTGGTTTGTTGTGCCATAACGACAGCGCTAGCTGACAGCACTAAGATCAAAGAGAAGAAGATTCTTTTCATCACAACTGTTTTTTGTTTTTCCATAATTATGTTACAAAATTAGCGCAATTCAATTCAAATCAAAAGTTTTGCTAATCCGAAATAGTTAATGAGAAGTTAATGGGTTAACGCGCTTTTAACGAATGTATGACAATAGCCCCGCGCGGCATATAGAGCTTTAAATCAAAATGTGTTAACTTTGCGGGGTATCTATGCCGGCCTTGTCCAAATCCAAACCAAAGTTAATAGCGTATCATGTTAAATCCAGCCGTAAAACCTGATAATAACAAGAAAGCTGCTTCGCAAGACTTTTATGACAAAGCCACCGTATTGCGCGATTTTGAGACTTGTTGCCTTAGCAGGGAAGTGAGCCTGCTGTCGCGCAAAGAAGTGCTTACAGGTAAAGGCAAATTTGGCATTACCGGCGATGGCAAGGAGGTGCCGCAGGTGGCCCTCGCACATGCTTTTCGCCGTGGCGATTTCCGCTCAGGTTATTACCGCGACCAAACCCTGATGATGGCGCTGGGCCTTTGCAAAGCAGAGGATCTTTTCGCCCAGCTATATGCCGATCCCGAAAACGATCCTTTTTCGGGGGGGCGGCAGATGAACAGCCATTTTGCTTCACCACTAATAGACCAGCAGGGTAATTGGCTGCCTCACACCGATAGATATAATATCAGTGCCGATATCTCCAGTACCGCCGGCCAGATGGCGCGAGCACTCGGCCTGGCCCTGGCTTCCAAAAAATATCGCGAAAATGGCGCTTCCGGCGAACACCAACATTTCTCTGCCAATGGCAACGAGGTCGTATTCTGCACCATCGGCGATGCCAGTACCTCCGAAGGCGTGTTTTGGGAAACTATCAATGCAGCGGGCGTGCTGCAAGTGCCCCTGGCCGTAATGGTTTGGGACGACGGCTTCGGCATATCCGTGCCTATCGAATACCAAACCACTAAAGCCAGTATTTCGGAGGCGCTTGCCGGCTTTAAACGCAATGAGAAAGGACAGGGCATAGATATTTACACGGCCAAAGCCTGGGATTATCCCGGGCTGGTGCGCATGTACGCCGAAGCTATCGAAAAAATTCGCACTACGCATATTCCAGCCGTCTTCCATATCCAGGAAGTGACCCAGCCGCAGGGCCATTCTACCTCCGGTTCGCACGAACGCTATAAGTCTAAAGAGCGCTTGCAATGGGAGCGCGACAAAGACTGTATTAATGTAATGACGGAATGGATCGTCAGTATGGGAATGGCTTCGATGGAAGAACTGGAAGCCATTCGGGATCAGGCGCGGAAACAGGCCAAAGACAGTCGCGACCAAGCCTGGCGCGCTTTTAACGACCCCACGATACACCAATTGAAAGCGCTAAAAGCTATATATGCGGAGATTCCGGGGCATATAGACGGCGCCGGCGTTTTGCTACACGAACTCGAGACCTTGCCCCACCCCCTGATCAGCGAAGTGGCCCAAAATGCACGGCGGATGTTTTACCTGTTGTTGCAGGCTGACCACCCCCTGCGCCATCGCATCAGGCAATGGCTTCAGCAGATAGAAACCCAGGCTCATAAGCATTACCATACGCATTTATACAGCACATCTGCGGCTTCTGCATTGAAGGCGCCGGTCATAACCCCGACTTTTGCCGACGACGCGCCCATGAAAAACGGCTTTGAAATTCTCAACGCCTTTTTTGACAAGGTGCTGGAACGGTATCCGCAACTTTATGCTTTTGGTGAAGATGTGGGCAACATCGGCGACGTCAACCAGGGATTTGCGGGCCTCCAGAAAAAATACGGTGAAAGCCGCATATTCGATACAGGTATCCGTGAATGGACGATAGTGGGCCAGGCCATCGGCATGGCTATGCGCGGCCTGAGGCCTATCGCCGAAATTCAATACCTCGATTATCTGATATACGGCCTGGAACCGCTGACCGACGACCTGGCCACCCTGCGCTATCGCAGCAACGGCCAACAGCAGGCGCCGGCCATCATTCGCACGCGCGGCCACCGTCTCGAAGGCATCTGGCATGCCGGCTCACCTATCGGAATGATTTTGAACTCGCTGCGCGGCATGTACGTACTTACTCCGCGCAATATGACGCAGGCGGTTGGTTTTTACAATACGCTTTTGCAATCAGATGACCCCGCCCTGGTCATTGAATGCCTCAACGGTTATCGCCTCAAAGAGCGAATGCCCGACAATATAGGTGAGTATACCGTGCCGCTGGGCATGCCGGAAATACTGCAAGAAGGTACCGACGTTACATTGATCACTTACGGCTCCTGTGTCAGGATAGCCCAGGCCGGCATCGAGCTGCTCGGGCGTTTGGGTATTTCTGTCGAACTCATCGACGTACAATCTTTGCTTCCTTTTGATCTGGAGCACCATATCAGCGCATCCCTTCAAAAAACGGGACGAATTGTGTTCATGGACGAAGACGTGCCCGGCGGCGCATCTGCTTATATGATGCGCGAAGTGCTCGAAGTGCAGGGAGGCTATCAATATCTCGACTCGGCGCCCGTCACGCTCACGGCCAAACCCCATCGACCGCCTTATGGTTCCGATGGCGATTACTTCAGCAAACCCAATGCGGAAGACGTTTTCGAGGCCGTTTATCGCCTGGTTTATGAAGCGGAACCCGGCCGGCTTCGCCATCCGCTGCCGTAGCGGCAATAATTATCTCCCCGCTTCGTTTGTGTGGGGTGATTCCGAATTAATACATTTGCAGAAAAAATAAATGGCATGAAAAAATGGATCCTGTTGCCTGTTTTAGCAGGCTTGTGTTATGTGGCAAATGCTCAGGCGAAATTAGATTCCCTGAGCTATAGCGCAGGCGTCATGATTGCGCAGAGTTTGAAACAGCAAGGGCTCGACAGTCTCGACCTGGCTTCTTTTCAACTTGCCGTAAACGACGTACTCAAAAACCAGCCTCTGGCAATCAACGTGGCAACCGCCAACCAGCAGATGCAAAAGCATCGCCAATCCTTTCAGTCCAGGAAATACGAAAAAGTGATTGCCGAAGGCAAAAAGTTTCTGGATGAAAATGGCAAACGCAAGGGCGTGGTGACCTTGCCCAGCGGCCTCCAATACGAAGTGATCAACCCCGGCTCGGGCCCCAAACCCGCAGCTAAAGACAAAGTGTCGGTACACTACCACGGCACCCTCCTCGACGGCACGGTATTCGACAGCTCCGTCGATCGCAAACAACCCGCCACTTTCGGTGTAACACAGGTAATACCCGGATGGATAGAAGGCCTGCAACTGATGCCGGAAGGCGCCAAATGGAAGTTGTATATCCCCTCCAACCTCGCCTACGGCGACCGCGGCGCCGGCCCTAAAATCGGCCCGTATTCCACGCTGATTTTTGAAGTTGAGCTGCTTAAAATTAATCCGTAGCGCGTACCGGTCTGACCGCTGCCAGCGGTACCGGTCTGACCGCTGGCAGCGGTCAGACCGGTACCTAGAAAGCCAGTTCCGCTCTCATTCGCTCCAATTCCTGGTTCACTTCCGCTTTCATACGTGATTTTTCCAATTCGATTTCACGGCGAACGGCTTCCAGGTCGGCTGGGTGGAATTCTTCAATGCTTGAAATGTGTGGTGGCGCCGGTGGCGCCGGCGGCAGAACGAACCGGTGCGTATTACGCAGCCGCTCCAGTTCCTGGTATTGGCAGTAGTTGTGGGCGGCACTGATACTTAATAGCAGGCTCAATGCCGTGATAATGCCCACGGCGATTCGAAAATTGTTGTGTAACATGTCGGATGATTTAAAATGGGTGATGCTTAATCTGGTTGCAAATTAAGTTATTCAGGT
>JAEUUQ010000366.1 GCA_016787505.1 Saprospiraceae bacterium
ACCTCCATCACCACTGCGGTGCCCCAGTCGGCATTGTGGTATTGCAGGGCGCGAAGCAGGGCGTTTTCGGTAATATCCTGGATATTGACATCGATAGTAGTGACGATATCGTCGCCGCTTTTGGGTTCAATAGAGGTGAGGTCTTCGGTGGGCACCCATAAATCGTGTTTTCGATCTACGCACACCATAAATTCCTTGCCGGGTTGACCGCCGAGTACATCGTCGTAATAGCCTTCCAATCCGATGGGTTGGGCGTCGGCGCGCACGTATCCGACGGTGCGGCGGGCCAGCAAACCGAAGGGTCGTTTGCGTTCGCTGCGCTTTTCAGCGATCAAACCGCCCTTATATTTTCCCAAACTAAAAAGCGGAAATTGTTCGATCCGTTTCTTCTCGGTATAAGATGCCTGTTTTTTAATCAGGATATGGCGATTGCGGTTAATATTCGTATCGCGCAATTCGGATAAATACTGGCGCATGCCGCCCACTGTAAAAGAGCGATCGACATAGGTGGCCATACAATGCGCCAGGGAGTCCACATTTTTTTGAAAATCTTCCTCTGTGGCGGCATAAGGGTCAAAATATATGTCAAAGAACGGTACGGAAGTCGCCAACAAGCTGCCGTCGGTGGCCAGGATGTTGCCGCGTTCCGCTTCTATTTCGCGTTCGCGCACATAGCTGTTTTGTCCTTCTGCGCGCCAGCGTTCTCCATCAATAACAGCAATATCAATCGTTCTGTAAATCAAAATAATAGCCGCCGGAATCACCATTCCGAAAAGCAGGAAATACACCCGGTATAAAACTTCGTTTTTAACATCCATGCTAACGGCAATTATTCTTTTTCCACTACGATTTTATTGGGTTTACTGCGAAACATGCGGAGTCCTTCGTCTTTCACCCTATCGGCAACGATAGACTGCATGCTGTTGAACATATTTTCGGACTGCAGGGACATAAACTCCCAGCGCAGGTCTTTAATTTCTTTTTGTAGCATCTGTACGTTGCGCACATTGCGTTCGGCGTAGTGTGCGTTGGCGATATAGATGGTAGCCAGCAATCCAAGGAATGCAATGAAAGCCAGGTTACTCAGTATGAGGTCGGAGGCCAGAAAACCCAGATTATTCCATGTCAATCCTTTTTTTGCCATTTTTTTTATTTAGGGGTTATGAGGGGTTATGAAAGTTAGTGCGTTCGCCGGCTCTCAATTTGGCGCTTCTGGCGCGTGGATTTTGGCGAATCTCTTTATCTGACGGCAGCAGGGGCTTTTTGTGTACCAACTCAAACGGGCGTGAAATATGCCCGTAAAAATCTTTACTGGGTTCGCCTTCTGCATTGCCTGCTTTTAGAAAATGCTTGACCAATCTATCTTCCAGCGAGTGGTAGCTGATCACTACCAGTCTGCCGCCGGGTTTGAGCGCTGCGGTGGCCTGTTGGAGAAAATCCCCGAGGGCGCCCATTTCGTCGTTAACGGCTATGCGCAACGCCTGGAATACCTGCGACAGGTAGCGGATTCTTTCGCCGCGGGCGAGGGGTTCTGCTACGGTCAGCAAGTCGCCCACCGTGCGTAGTCGCTGGTTATTGCGGGTATGCACGATAGCGGCGGCCAGTGTTTTGGCGTTGCGCACCTCGCCCCATTCGCCGAACACGCGTTGGAGTTCATCGGCGGAATAGGTATTCAGCACGTCGGCGGCGGTGATAGTCGACTGGCGGTTCATGCGCATATCGAGTTGGGCGTCGAAGCGGTAAGAAAAGCCGCGTTCGCCCTCGTCGAACTGGTGCGAAGAAACGCCGAGGTCGGCCAGCACGCCGTCTACCTGAGCGATACCGTACACGCGCAGCCATTGCTGGAGGTTGCGAAAATTGTGCGGTATAAAAGTCAGGCGCGGGTCGTTGGGCACATTGGCTTGTGCGTCTTCGTCCTGGTCAAAACCCAAGAGGCGACCTTTGTCGCCGAGGTGTTGGAGGATGAGGGCTGCGTGCCCGCCGCCTCCGAAGGTGGCATCGACATAAATGCCGTCGGGATGGATACGAAGCGCTTCGATACTTTCAGTGGCCAGGACGGGTACGTGGTAAGCCATCGTTAGAGGGGTAGATGGGGGGGGGTATCCAATTTGCCAAGTACGTCTTCGGCCAGGTCTGAGAAATCGCTGGGTTCTTCTGCCAGTAGGCGATCGTATTCTTCCTGCGACCATATTTCGATACGGCCGTTGTAAGCCGACAAAATAATGTCTTTGTCGATTCCTGCGTATTCGAGCAACCGCTTTGGGATGAGGATGCGATCGGCGCCGTCCATTTCCAGTTCTTGTGCGCCCCGGTAAAAGTAGCGTACAAAGTCGCGGTTTTTCTTATTGTAAATATTCAGCTGATTGACTTCCAGGGAAATCGATTGCCAAATTGCTTCGGGGTATAACATCAGACATTTTTCAAAGCCCCGGTTGATCACGAAGCGTTGCTGCTTGGCTTCACCCAGTCGGGCAATGAGCCCGCTAGGCAGTCGCAAGCGCCCCTTTGGGTCCAGCTTGCACTCATATTCGCCGAGCAGTTGTCTGTTTTCCATGTTACACTACACCTTTCATTATTCAAAAGTATATCATTTTGACACATTTTACCACTTTCTCCCACCAATTTTTACAAAAAAGTTTTCCACAATGCGTTCAATGTCAATTTTTAAGCTATTTTGTCATTAATTTGATGAAATAATAACACCTTTGCATTGACATATTGAAATTATTTTCAGGCGACTAAAAAACGAGGCGAGGCTGTTATGCCTTAAAAACAAGGAAAAACACGCAAAAGACTGTATTTTTCGGCATGGTGGTAAAAAGTGGGAAAGGGCGACTTGGAGAGGGGGCAATTTGGCGAATTTTAATAATAAAAAAAGAGATTATTTTAAATAAGTAAAAACAAAACCGGACACAACATTTTTTGTTTTAGAAAATAATAAGTTTAACTTTGTAAAGTATACATATTAACTAAGGTGTATGAAAAAGCAAGCCATTCACAGATTGTACAATTTCCCGGATGCCGATCTGTATGTACAGTGCATGGAGCGCATCAAATACGCCCAGCGCGACCAGTCTTTTTTTCAGCAATACGGCTACGACACGGGGCGGTTGGCGGGGTTCAAAAATTTGTGCGACAAATTCAGGGCATTGCCTGACGACGACGAGATCGTGGGCGACCAGATGCTGGCCACCGAAAAAAAAGACGCCTCGGCCGAACGGCTCAAAAGCGCCATCAGGAGCCTGATGACCCGGGTGGCTATGAAATACAACAACCGAAGCGGGCGGTACCGCAAATTCGGTACGGCTAAGATGGGCGACATGACCGACGCCCAACTGCTCTTCTGCGGCAGGCGGGTAGCGCGGGTAGCGCGCCAGCAGATCGACTTCCTGGCCGACATGGGCGTCAATGAAACGGTGATCAAAAAGATTACCGATGCCTGCACCGATTTTGAAAATGCGCTCAATATCCAGCAGGACAAAGTCGCCGACCGCGATATTGCCGTAGAACGCCGCATCGAACAGGGCAACAAACTCTACCAGGAATTGATCGTACTGTGCGACATCGGCAAGGATATCTGGGCCGAACGAGATACGGTGAAATACGAAAACTACTGCATCTACGAAAGCAACAACGATCAAAAGCTCTCGCGCAAAGCGCGCCTGGCCTCCGCTCCTGCTGCCGATCCCGAAGCGGAATAAAACCTGGATAAATTAAAAGCAAATATTTTATTCAAGCCGGAAACTTTTTAGGCGCCTGTCAGGTTTTGTATAGGAATCAAGCAAGTGACAAAAGCTTTACACCTGCGTCATAAACTTGAAAAATAAGGGCAAACGGCCCTTATCAAACTTGAAAATGGGGACGTATTGGAATCGACAGGTAAGTGAATCTGTTGGTAAGCATGCCGGAGCATGATAGTTCACTCCGTTAACAAATGTACTGTCGAACCATAAGTGGCAACACTTCTTTTGCTATGGCTGCCTAATTCTAGGAATTAGAAGGCCTTTGTACGCCGACGCACGCGCTACGTGCGCCTCGCCTTTCGCCTGACTGGGGCCGCGTCCGTACATCATCCACACTCAGGCTGGAATACTGCGCCGGCCCGGCGCAGCATTCGAGATCCAGGGCTGGGTTCCGGGTTTGGTAAGCTTTCCGACCTCCCCCGGCGCCGAGACACCAATGGAAAGCTAAGCATGTAGAAAGTCTTCGGATGCTTTCTCTGGACGCGAGTTCGACTCTCGCCGTCTCCACAACTAAAATACAAAACCCCTTGTAAGTCAACAACTTGCAAGGGGTTTCTTGTTTTAGGGTACAATACAGGGTACACTTTAGTACGAAATAGGCTCTTTAGCCCTCATTCTTTTCATAAGATTTTACGGTTTGTGTAATCCTGTCCGCATACTTGTATATATCCTCAAGTGTTTCAATTGTAACTTTCTCCTCCTCTTTGTTGGCATTGAATAAACCCAAATACTTTTGGTTGCGGTTAAACCTCAACCGGCAAACAGGTTTCCGGTTATTGTCATCCAAAAGTATACCGCAATAAGATTTAGTATCTCTTAGAAATACCCTCTTAACGTCAACCTCTTTGCGCAATATCGCCCGAATGATGAGGAACCCTTCTTTTTCCTCCTCCGTTGTCACTATTTCGCCCTCCTCCTCACTATCCGCCGCCGTTTGCGGTTGAGCATCCGGAGCCGGGGCCGCCGGAGTTGCCAATTTACTAATGTCCTCCTTTTCCCTATTGAGAGCCGTTTGGAGCCGCTCACTAATCATTTCACTTATCAAAGTCTTTACGGATTTAGCCACAAGGACGGAGAACTGTTCTAATATCTTTGCCGTTAACCTCCCCGTGTAGACTTTAGATGTAAAATGTTTGATGAACTCCTCACTTGGTTCGTTCAGCTCCTTAACCAATACTTCTTTAATCTCTTTTGAATATTTCAAATCACTCGCAGTGAGAAAAATTTCCTGAACATCAAACTTGTCTTTTTGGAACTTCTTTAGCTCATTAACTAAAGGCTCCGTTATGTTCTCAAGTGAAAACTCAAGGAAAGGTTTCTCATCCATTTTATTCGGTTCTACCAAATCAGTATAGAACCGGTATTCTATACCATTGGTAAGGAATGCGAATTTTGCAGCGGCAACATGGAAGTATCTAAAGAGTTGCGAGTTGTGAGGGTTTAAAGGTTCTTTCCAATGTTTGCACTCGACAATGAGAATGGGTTTTCCGTCTTTCATTATGCAATAGTCAACCTTCTCTCCTTTCTTTATGCCTACGTCGGCTATGAACTCCGGAACGACCTCTATTGGGTTGAAAACATCGTAACCCAATGCGGAAATAAAGGGCATCACAAAGGCGTTTTTTGTTGCCTCCTCCGTCTCAACTTGGTTTTTCAGTTTGCCAATTCTGTCTCCAATTGCCCGGAGTCTATCAATTAAGTCAAGGCCTGCCATATCTCAAAGGTTTTTGGTTATCTCACAAATATATACAGCGCAATGTCAATTACCAATGGTACTTATCAATCAATGTATATGTTTTTTGCTAAACTTTTTCTTAACCTTGCCGCCCGTCCTACTTTCCCAACTCGCAACCCTACACTCATCCGAGCAATACCGGGCGTTCCAATGTTTCTTAGTGAATGAGGTTCCGCAATGTTGACAAAGGCGCGTTTTAGCCTCCATAACGTTCAACGTTATACGTTCATCGTTGGGAGTTGTTTCAGAAACGGAGCGGTTAAATCCAATTGGCCGCCGGTGTAAATGTTCAAACGGGTTAGGCCGGTTTCCTTTAAAACTGATTATTATCATTGATAATGTAGATTTATCAATGGTAATTTGATCAAAAAGAGAGATTACTTATGTCCAACTCTGGCCAAAATGACAAGACAAGTAAAGAAAACCTACTCAAAGGATTATCCCTGGAAGAACATGCTGAGGAGAAGGAGGGGGTATCCTGGTTCTTTGGTATAGGTATCAACGCATATAAACATTTCCCCCCGTTGAATAATGCTGTAAATGATATTAAGGACGTCGCAAAATTGCTTCAAAATCAATATGAACTCGACTCGGAACATACTATTCTGCTATTTGATGAAGCAGCAACAATGGATAACATAATTATTAAGCTTGACTATTTGAGGAGTCATGTTTCCAAAGACGATAAGCTTATAGTTTATTACTCTGGCCACGGCCACCTGGATTCAAGTAATAAGGGATATTGGATACCGGTAGATGCCCAGAGAGAAAATACGGCACACTATATTCGCAATTCTACTCTCAGGGATTATATCGAAGATATTTCCAGCCGTCATACCCTTATTATCTCTGATTCTTGCTTCTCGGGGTCGCTTTTTTTAAGGGGTATCAATAGGGCCGATTTTGCTATAGAAGAGCTAGAACAGCGGCCTTCCCGCTGGGCACTTTGTTCGGGCCGCCACGATGAACATGTATTTGATGGAGAACCAGGAAAGAATAGTCCCTTCACTGAAAGCATCCTTGATATCCTGCGCAGTAACCGCCTGCCTAAACTGAACGTAGCTAAACTTGCAGATAGGGTCATCGAGCTGACTCGGGCCAATTACGAGCAATTACCAGAAGGAAACCCTTTATACGGGCTAGGCCACAAGGGGGGGCAATATGTTTTTAAGCTTCGGGCAAGCGAGGATAACCTTTGGGGACGATGCGAACGAGAGAATACTATAGCTGCATTTAACGCTTATCTGGATCAATTTCCATCAGGGCGTTTCGCGGGCGAAGCCATTCAACGCATCCAGACGCTGGAGGATGAAAAGAAATGGCTGGAAGCCCTGCAAATCGATCAGGTTTATACGTACCGGGATTATCTTCGCCGCTTCCCGGAAGGAAAACATGAAGTGGAGGCCAGAGAACGGGTTAGGCAACTGGAACAGCCAGATAGTTATGTAAAAGAAAATTCGCTGGAGCTTAACCCTAACAAAAACACCACAACTTATCCTCAACCACAACCGGTAGAAAAGAGAAACCTGCAGCCTTCTTCCTCATCATGGCGAAGGATCTTGTTAATTGGACTCGGGATGCTTGCCATATCTATAGGCATTTGGCTTATCCGATTCGTAAAAGATAACCTGGGACCAGACGAAAGCGAAATCACCGGTATAGAATTATTTGAGTTCCAGGGCAAGTTCGGTTACAGGGATCCATCGGGCAAAGAAGTGATAGCTGCCCAATATGAATCGGCCGAGCCTTTCTCGAATGGACGCGCCCGGGTTACCCTCAATGGGCAGACATATTTTATTGATGCTACGGGAGTTTGTGTGGCTGACTGTCCTTTGGTAGGAGCGGTTATCCGCGGCCAAATCTTTTATGGCGGATTTGGCTCTACACTTGGTGTAATCTCTGATTTTTCAAATGCAGAGGCTACGATCAGATTAATAGACAGAGAAGCTAACAAAGAGTTATCAATCAAATATGATTATAATCCACAAACCGGACATTATTCAATTTACGATGTTCCGCCAGGGAAATATGGGCCATCTGTTACCATTGAATCCGGATATCCTTTTAACAAGGTTTCCGGAGGTGACTATATCTCATATCTTACCAATTTGAATGAAGAGATTATTGTTGTACCTAATGAAAAAAACATCTTCCGAAATCTTAATGTAATACATTCTATCCATATCAAACGACCAGTGAATAATCAGGAAGAAAGAACATTTGCCAACGATCCTCCTGAAATACTGTATCGACAAAACTTTCAACCTAGCTCCGAAATATTTGAATGGGACCCCGTCCCTGGAGCGACACGATATAAAGTGGAATTCTCGCTTACAGAATTATCTACAGGAAATAATATTGATTTTAAAGTATTTAATACAGAGAAGCCCCATATTATTCCTGATCTTAGAATAAATGAAGGTAATACCTATTATAGGTTTACGTTAGAAGCTTTCAGTAGCAATAGTCCAAATGATTTAATTGGGCTTTTTAGCAATTATTACAAGGATGGGGCTGGTGACTTCTTAGAGTTTAAAGTTCTGGAAAAACCCTATTGATTATTAAGAGGGGGAGTGGCGAAACGGAAATACTACTCTCCCACCCGCCCCCCAATATGATCGACAATATCCTTCTCCTTTGAGTATTTCAGTTTACTTTTAGAATCTTGTAACTAAAAAAAGAATTCAAGGTCATCAATCCAAAGCTCCTGGCCTCCTCCTATAACAAATTTAAACTGTTTATCTTCTATAGTTGGCGGTGTGGGGCCCGGGAAAATAAAAGTGCTCATAGAGCCCGATAGCTCAATCGTACCTTTAATAGCTCCTCCTGTTTGAGCAACGTTTAAGCTTAAATTCAAGCCACTTAACGTAGGAGAAGCAATATTTGTAAAATCCGGATTATTATATACAGTGTCTTTCTCGATGAGATTGATATTGCCGCCATAGTCGGCAAATTTAGCTTTGGCCCGAATAATATTCATGCCACTGGGGTCGATTACTCCCAAACAGGCATTATTAAAATGGATCTCATTTCCTCCTCCCTCTGCCTTATTATCTGCATCGATTGTAATATGCCCCTCTGTAGTCCATTGCTTATTCTGCCACTGAAATGGCAATACGATCATCTGAATTCCGGAATTAGCCTCAACAATTATATCACCAAAATTAAATTGATCACCTGGATTCACAGGTATTGCCGAGGTGCTACCAGAAGGTATTACTGTAACCGTGGTCAAATCGTCAAAATTGATCAAGGCAGATTTGGGCCCACAGCTAATAGTAGTGATTGCTAGCAATACAAAAAATAAATTTTTCATCGCTTTTGGTTTTAATACCGCACTTCGAAGCATAGGTAATAACCAATATATGCCGGCGCGAGGTATAAATTATTAACAATCAGGATTATATTATCCCGTTTACTCCACTTTCCACCCTTGGTTGTCAAAACCATATTGCTTCCTGTATTTTATGCCGTTCTTGAGATCAACATACTCCGAGCCTGTCGGAGCGAATAGTATGCCATTCGGGTCACCGATCGTATAACTCTGTAATCTGTAATAACCGGATTCTACTGCGCTGAGAAGATTATTCTCGTGTACGATATAGTTATTTGGCGATGTTGTAGATGGGAAGTCCACATCTACAATCCTGAGGTTTCTGTTCTTTTTTACTTTCTTCGAATAGGAAGATTTGGACTTGACCGCAATTATTCCTTCCACGTGCTTGCATTCACACGAATCATAAATCCGGCAGTTCTCAATGGAAACATTATTTGTTGAGCGCACGCCAATTGCAACCCTCTTATTGTCAATTAATTGACAGCCTCGTATCGTTACAAAGCTAGTAATATCCAGCAATGAATCTTCCTTGTTTGAAGTGAAGAAGACTCCATCCGATACGTTTATCCCAACATTATTTCTTGCTGCAATACAGTCGGTCAATAACAGATTTTGCACTGCGACTATCTCAAAACCGTTGCTCATATTGTCTGAGCAATTCACACAAATGATCTGAATATCAAATCCTCTACCTCCTGTAGTTGGTTTTCCCGTTGGTTTTGTTCCAGTAGCGATGCCGTGGGTGCCGTTTTTGTAATAATGCCCACCTATGATTTGAACGCTACAGTATGAATTAATTTCTCCGCCCTCTTTGCAGGGGGCTGCAGGTGAAGCCTGTTCAGAACCCCAATCGGAAGGATTTGGATCATTGACGGTGGGAGACAGTCCGAGACCAGGGCCATCGTTATTATAAGCTTCGCAATTAAGCAGGGTCACATTTTTCACATTACTAATTCCAAAACCTGCATTTCTAATATTTTCCCAAGTTGATTTGCAGTTTCTGCCAATGCAACCCTCAAAACGGATGTCATGACCTGCAGCAGCATAAAAACCGGGCTTGCTCATTCCATCAACAATGACGTTTTTAAACACTCCTGTACTATATACATAAGCGCACGCAATACCATTGGTTCTCGACCCGCCCATACCTTTACCATCTCCAATAATTCGGACATTTTCAATTACAAAATCTACACAATTATTGAGTTGAATAGCTCCTTTGTCGGTTGGGCCGGCTTTAACATATTGGATGGTGATGCCTTCTATCTGAAGGTTGTAGGTTAGGCTTGGCGGGTTTTTCGGATAGCCTTTATGCGCCGCCAATACCATTAAAGTATCTTCCATAATTATTACCGATCCAGGATAACCTAAAATTTTTAGGTTATCGACGCCAATTTGGACTGTGGCCCGACAGAGGTAACTTCCGGAGGGTATCAACACTGTCAAGCCATAGCTTGCTCCTACATCGACTGCCTGTTGGATAGCTGAAGAACAATCCTTCCCCGCCCCCGCAATTGCTCCCCACCACTGTGGATAAACCTCAGTTGTGAGGCTATGAGTGAGGGTAATTTTCCCCTTCCCCTTGATATTAAAGATTTGCCATGGCCCCGCTTCAATAATCCCGGAAATATTCACTTGCTCATTGTGAATAGTTAGTGCCCCGCCCTGCAGAAATTGCAGCGTGATATTCCGGGGAATTTCTAGGGGGCTTTTACCAATATCTATCGGTTTTGAAATCAGAAGATTCCCTTCATTGGAGCCAATAGCTTTAACAGCATCCCAAAGATTGACATAAGGCCTAGCATCTATCCACGGCCCATCAGGAAAGTTACCCAAAGGTGAATTAGGCTTATGTAACCAATGTTGGCCCGCACATCTTATGAAAAATAAGATGAGAATCACTAATAAGAAGACTTTCGTTTTCATTGCTTCTATTATTGAGGTTAACAAAACGACGACTTATTGCCCAGTAATCACCATCCAAGCGCCGCGCCCTTTTGTTGCCGCATATAGCCGGCCATCCGGCCCGACCTTTAGGTCAACAACTGTAGTAAGAGGGAATCCGTCGTTATAGCCTTTCCAACTGTCGTATGACGGTTGGGCGCCGTCCCAGCGGAAAACTCCATGGTCCGTACCTACGTAGGCCACATCAGAATGGTGGTAATCCCCACAAATCACGCGTAGAAAACCTGCTTTTTCAAGATCAAGATTATCGGTTATCGGAGTGCCATTCCAGCCTCCATCAGTAGTATAAACCAATCGTTGAATTCGGTGGTATGGACTTCCACCGCTGTACAATACAAAAAGGACATTAGGATTTGCCGGAGAGAAGGCCATGCTTTCTATTGATGCTTCACCCGGATGAGAATCTATATTACTCCAACTTCCGGGTATTTTTGAAGACGTAGTCCAGACTTGCCCTTTGGTCGTACCGGCAAACCAAGCGGTTGTACCTGGCTGGATGACAATTCTTTTCACCCAACCTTTTACGGCAACTCCTTTAGGGCCTCTGGGTTCCCATATGCAATTTTCTCCCAGGTCGGTATTTGTTGCTATAAATACCTGTCCATCTTTGTTTTTCTCATCTGATGCTCCAGCTGCAAGCACCAAATTGGGATAATTCGGGTCAACAATTATGTAACCATCGCCGACATACCCTAATGGCAATCCTTTATTTTTCGCAATTGCACTCCAAGTTTTTCCGCCGTCTCCTGAACGTACCGTACTGAAAAGATCTTGATGCTGAGCATACATGACCTTACTATTGGATGGAGCAATTAACGAATAATAGCCGTCGCCACCACCCCCTGGAACCTGCTTCCAAATATCATTGCCCTCATACAATATCGTCCCATCATCCTGGGTACCGGCAAGAATTCTTATAGGAAGGTTAGAACTTATATCAAAATCATAAATTTGCGTAACACTAAGATTATTGTTTCGCGGCTCGAAACTATCAGATGATAAACCAAAATACAAGCTCTTCTTAAATGAATAATTGGCTGGTTTTGGTTCAGCCTTGCAAAGAAACATCCCCTGATCACAGGCCAAAAAATACTCCAAAGATGCATTGGGGTTAGTAGGAGTAACAGGATTAAAGATTAGTTCTTTCATATCCGCCCTCCAAGTTTCAATCAAATACGTCCAGGAAGTTTTCCCCAATGGAGGGTCATATGCGCTCCACTTATACAAATGTACCCCTCCAAAATAAATCATATCTGGCATAGTGGGGTGAACACGGATAAATGGATTGTAGATTCCTCCAAGTACGTCGTTGGGATATTCCACTAATAACTGGAAAGTATCGCCGCTGTTTTTTGACCTGTACAATGCAAAACAATAACCCGGTTTCGGGTTTAATACCCCCGCATATACATATTGGGGATTTGCCGAAAAGATATCCAATTTTAATTTATTCCATCCTGAAATCGACGGCAATCCATTATTCTGCTTAGTATTTAGCTGTTCCCAATCATGGTTGCCAAAAGTGATTTCAGGTTTGGCCTCAACCGCATTCTTAATGCGGAATAGCCCCTTGTCTTCGATACTGGCATACAAAAAAGAACGATCTGAAGGGTGTCTTACCAAATCAGTCACTATTCCTTGTTTAATATTTTCCCATTCTACAAGCCGGCTTTTTTTTGTTCCCGGGTCATCACTTTTATATCGTAAAACACCAATGTTTGAAGCAGCATAAAGGACTACCCGGGGGCCAATACTCCTAGCTTCCGTACATAATATTAGCTTGCTCACGAAATGCCCTGTAACTTGTGGTCCGGCAAATAGGTTCCAAGTCTTTCCCTCATCTGTTGATTTAAAGATGCCGTTATTTACTGTTCCAGCATAAATATTGGCGGGTTCAAACGGATCAATCGCAATTGAAGAAACCATCATTGATGGAAGCTTATCTCCAATTGGCACCCAGTTTTTTCCGCTATCTGTTGTTTTCCAGATTCCTGTCCCTGCAGGTATGTTACAATCCCTTCCAAAACCTCCAGCGTACATAATATTATGATTAATAGGATGATAAGCGAAACAAACAATACGGCCTACATTTCCATTATCTATTTTATTAGGGCCAATTGACATCCACTTATGTTTCTGGACAATATTATTCAAACTCGTATGCTGTGGTATTACAAGAGACCATCCTTTAATTTTTTGCACATTTTGTTTCGGATAATTATCGGGAAGGTCCAACGCTATGCTAAGCCTGTGTTCACCTGGTTCCTGGGCTTGTAGCTGTAATGGAATTCTGTGTTCACCGCCAGGGGCTAAATACGCTATTTGTTTCTTTCTTCCTATTGGCTCACCGTCTAGGTAAACCTGAACCCAAAAACTTTCAATTGGTGCAAAACTTGGATTCCGAAAAATGACTGGAACAAGTGATTCTTCATTTGCCGTTTGCCATTCCTGCAGGGCACTCTCCGGAATGTCAACCTCAAGTTCAGGTACGGGGCGCTGTTCTCCCGCCACACGCACTATTTCGGTTAAGCTGTTGTTGGCAAAACTGCCATCAAATACTTCAGGATCAACCGAAAGGGATACCTCAATTCTGTGCCGGCCTGATTCTTTGGCCTGCCAACGGATACTTACTTGGGCTTGGCTATGAGGGCCCAAGGATTCACTTCTTTGCTGGCCTATTTCTTCATTATCAACCAGGAAATGGATAACAAGTGGAGATGTAGTACCAGTGCCCAGATTGGAAATGGTTGCCTGGATAATAACTGCTTCCCCTTTTTCAGGCCGTTCTGGATTAATAATGATACCAGTTACAGCCGCCTCAGCCATGTTCCACCCGGGAATACCCTCGTGAAATTCTTTGAGAACTTCTTTGCTCCCACTTTTGGGGCCTGCACAATAGACTAAGGCTAATAGTGTCAGTATTAAAAATGAAATCCGTTTCATAACTATGATTTTTTTGAGTTGGCACTAATTTTATTAGGCACCACGATGTACTAGAAAATTCTACATCCAAATTGACGAAACCGGTAACACGTTTTATGGCCAGGTTAGGTTCAGGAAGGGTTAGAGGATTTTAATGTAAATTTTAGTTAGAGCTTGTTTGGATTTTCGTGATTGCGCGAAAACGAGCAAATGTTGTTTTAGAGAGGAGGCGCGTTTTGCACCACGACAAAGGCGTGGCGGCAGCTACGGTGAAAAAACGCAATGAAGTATAAAACAAAATTGGCCGCTTGTAGCCAATTGACGTAAGTCCAAACAAGCTTTTAATTTATCATATTTATTTTCTTTGAACAATGATTAAAATCAACCTAGATCAATCCCGCTTTTACCGGATTTTCATGGATATAATTTATGCAATGCCTCACGTAAGCCATATCAGCATACAAAGGCACCATTACGCCGTCGGAATCGTGCAGGAAGGTAATCAGCTTGCTCTCGATATCTCCGTCTTTCGATTTTGTCTTGGCCCTGAATAGTGATCCTGACGTGTTATTCTGTTTGTTAATGCCTTGCGCATATGAGCTCAATAAAGTACCAATGGATCTGGCCAAACGCTGTTGACCAATTCTTTCCATGAAAATACACGCCTCAGGCCTGGCATGGAATAACCAGTGAAAGTGATTGGGCATCAAACAGTATGCAAGTAGATCGCCATATGGCAATAGGTGGGTTCGCATTTTGCGAATAAAATAGAGGTAGTTCTCCTCTTTAAAAAATATCCGCTGCCTGTTGTTGCCTTGGTTGTAAATGTGGTAAACACCGTGCGTTTCAAATCGCATGTTTTCATAGCTTTTTTGGTTATTAAAAAACCAAAATAAGCCATTTAGCTATTTGTTTCAACAGGCGCCCCAATTTGCCCCATCTTCGTGCCGGTCTGACCGCTTCAAGCGGCTAGACCGGTAGCCCCAACAACCAACCCGGAGCCAAACTCATACCCAATAACAGGATTAGCCCCGCTATGATTACTATACGGTAATTTCTGCCAAAATCCGTTTTTGCCACAGCAGTGCCTTCTGCCACAGGCGCAAAATACATCTCGATAATTACCCGAAAATAATAGTATACGCTGACCGCAGAATTGAGGACCGCCGCCAGTACCAAAAGCGGGTAATCCGGAAAAGCTTCCGCAAAAAGAAAGTACTTACCAAAAAAACCGGCCGTAGGCGGTATCCCGGCCAGCGACAACATAGCCACCGCCATGGCTGCCGCACTCCAACCATCCCGCCGAGATAATACTCGGAAAATCTGTATACCTGCCCCTTCATTATCTTTGCTCAACGCCATGTACACCGCAAACGCACTTATGGTGGCTACCGCATATGATAACAGGTAAACCAGCATGACTCCCCCTACCCCGCGCTCACTGCTTAGTATGCCCAATAACAGGTAACCCGCATGCGCGATGCTGGAGTATGCCATCAATCGCTTGAAATTGGTTTGCATCACCGCAGTGACGTTGCCAAGGGTCATGGTGAGCAGGGCTATCACCGATAAGGTAGGCCCCCATTGGCCGATAATGCCCGAAAAGCTTCCCGCAAATAACCTGAAAAACGCGCCAAAGGCAGCTATCTTCACCACTGCCGACATAAAGACCGTAACCAGGTTGGGACTCCCCTCGTACACGTCAGGACTCCAATAGTGAAAGGGCACAGCCCCTACCTTGAAACTCAATCCGACCAATATTAAGATTACCCCCACATAAAAGAAAGCAGGCATCAATGCGCCTTTCGACTGTATGGCTGTTGAAATTTCTGTAATATTAAAACTAGCCGTAGCACCGTATACCAGGGCAATGCCAAATAATAAGAAACCGGTGGCGAAAGCCCCCATCAGAAAGTATTTGAGCGCCGCTTCATTAGAGGCAAGCCGGTCTTTTTGGGCGCCCGCCAATGCATACATGGGGATAGATAATATTTCTATACCCAAAAACATCATGATCAGGCTTTCAAAAGAAAACAGACAAAATGCCCCGCACAAACTAAATAATATCAACGCAAAATAGTCGCCGTAGTTTTCTTCGCTGCCCTGGTAACTGCGGTCGCTCATGAGGGCTATCAGCAAGGTGGCGCAAATCGATATGCCGCTGAATGCAAGGGCGTAATGATCGAAATGGATCATGCCGGCCATCTCAAAAGGCGTGCCCCATGCCCAATCGTAATACGTAGCGCCTAGTGCCGCTATTAATCCTGCCACTGTCAGGGCCTGCACCACCCAGCGTTTGTCGGTTCGCAATCCGAAAAACAAAGCAAGCAGGCCTGTGACAAAAATGATTAATAAAGCTTTCATTATCAATATATTATTGAGAGGCTTATTTTAATTTAATTAAATTCTCCACCGAAGCGGCGGTAAGGTCGAGTATGGGCTGTGGAAATAATCCGATCACGATGACCAATACGCTCAATACGCCCAGGGCCCACAATTCGACGCCCCTGATATCCGCAAAAACCGGCGCCCCCTCTTTTGCTTCACCCAGCATCGCAAATTGGTATATCCTCAACATGTATACCGCGCACAGGATAATGGTGAAGCCCGCTACAACCGCCGCCCAGAGCTGGTGGGCGTATAATCCTTTGAGAAGGAGCAATTCGCCAACAAACCCATTGGTGAAAGGCACCGCCACAGTGCCCAGCATAATGATCATGAACAAAACGGCAAAAACAGGCGCCTGCCTGGCAATGCCGCCCAACTCAGCCAAACGACGCGTGTGCATGCGCTTTTCTATGATGTCGGAGATCAGGAACAAACCCACTACGTTGATCCCGTGGTTGAGCATCTGGATGAGCGCCCCCTGCATGCCGGTGGTTTCAAAGGTGAGTACGCCCGCCGCTATTAGTCCTACGTGGGCAATCGAAGAATAGGCTATGATGCGCTTGATGTCCTGTAAGCGCATAGCAATGACAGACGCGTATAGGATGCCCGTGACGGCCAGCGCCATAAATATACTATTGAGGTGGACCGCTTCCGGTACCAACGGCAACATCCATCGCATTAATCCGTAAATACCCATTTTGAGCATTATACCGCTCAATAACATGGTCCCGCCTGTCGGCGATTCGGTATAAGTGTCGGGTTGCCAGGTGTGAAACGGAAAGAGGGGCATTTTGATGGCAAATGCGACAAAAAAGCCCAGGGCCACCCATATCGCTTCGGTCGCATTGAGCTGTACAGCCACCAACTGCTGCCAGTCAAAGGATTGATCCGGCGTTTTTCCATACAAATACAACAGCGACAGCAACATCAGCACGCTGCCGGCAAAGGTATAGATGAAGAATTTGAGGGTAACTCCAATGCGCCGCACTCCCCCCCATGTGGCGCTAATAAAGTAGATGGGGATTAGCGCTAATTCCCAAAACACATAAAAAGTAATGCCGTCTAAGGCCGTAAATACACCCTGCAACGCCGTCTGCATGATCAACACAAGCGCGTAATACCCGCCTTTGTATTCCTTATCGTAGGTGCTCAAAACGATGATGGGTAACAACAGGTTGGTTAACCCCACCAGCAACATACCGATACCATCGAAACCCAGTTTGAAGCGTATCCCCGCCTGCGGTATCCAGGGGAGATCGACCGCCCACTGAAAGGAACCGTCGGCAGTAAAATTTACGAGGTAACCTACCGTGGTCGCCAGGGTGGCCAGGGCGGTAAACAAGGCCGCGTGGCGCGCATTGGCGCCCCGAAAAAATACGGCGATCACGAAGGCGCCCAGCAGGGGTAAAATCAACATTCCCACGGTTTATCGTTTAAGGCTTTTTTCAAATGACATAATTCAACAACAGGATCAGGATGAGCCCCAATACCATGCCGAATAGATAATACGAGGTGTTCCCGTTTTGAACCAGCCGGAAAAACTGGCTCAGCCTCGTCATTACTACGCCGATGAGGTTGACGCTTCCGTCAATTACCCGGTTGTCGGCTATGTGATATAGTATCCCCGATAGCTTTTCCAGCGGCCTGACCAAAATGGCGTCATACAACTCGTCGATATAAAATTTTTGGGCCGCCCACAGCTCTATGCCTCTTACTTGTGTGTCGGCAAGGGGCAATTTTTTGCGTATGACATAGGCCCTGTAGCTGCCCCACATGACCGCTAATACGACCAGAGTGGTGGTTCCCATAAGTACCCACTCGGCGGTATGCGAAAGATGCCCCACATGGCCTCCTGCCAGTCCCGGCAAGGTTTGATACCAATGCGACAACCATTGCCCTTTCTCGCCCGCCAGGAATGCCGGTATTTGTAGCACACCTCCGGTTACTGACAAAATGGCCAGTGCGATCAAAGGCCAGGTCATCACCGCCGGCGATTCGTGCAGATGGCCGCGTTGCTCAGGCGTACCGCGAAAGTCACCGAAAAAGGTGAGGAAAAACAATCGCATCATGTATACCGCGGTGACGGCAGAACTCAGCAAAGCAAGCCCCCACAATATGGGGCTGTGCGCAAATACCTGCGCCAGTATTTCGTCTTTTGAAAAGAAGCCCGAAAGCAACGGAAACCCGATGATAGCCAATGTGCCGGCTACAAAGGTCCAATAGGTGACGGGAAGCGCAGCGCGCAAGCCGCCCATGCGCCGTATGTCCTGCTCTCCGCCCATGGCGTGGATGACGCTGCCTGCGCCAAGGAATAACAAAGCTTTGAAAAAAGCGTGCGTGGTGAGGTGAAACATGGCAGAGGTATACGCTCCCACGCCCAATGCCAAAAACATTAAGCCCAACTGGCTGACAGTGGAATAGGCCAGCACTTTTTTGATATCATTTTGGCGTAAGCCAATAAAAGCTGCAAATAAGGCGGTGGCCAATCCTACATAGGTCACTATATCCAGGGTAACCGGCGCGAGCTGAAATAACAGACTTGAGCGCACCAGCAAATAGATGCCTGCAGTGACCATAGTTGCCGCGTGAATGAGCGCCGAAACCGGCGTAGGACCGGCCATGGCGTCGGGAAGCCAGGTGTAAAGCGGAATTTGCGCGCTTTTGCCTATGGCTCCGATAAACAGCAATAGTGTGACTACGGTTAAAGCTCCTTCTGCCATCCGCATGGCCGGCAAGCGGCTAAAGATATCCTGGTAATTGAGCGAACCGAATAACTGAAATAACATAAAAATGCCGATCAGCAAACCCAGGTCGCCGATGCGGTTCATGATGAATGCCTTGCGCGCTGCTTTGCCGTATGATTCATTTTGAAACCAAAAACCGATGAGCAGATACGAACACAGCCCCACCCCTTCCCATCCAAAAAACATTATCAGGTAGTTGTCGGCCATGACGAGCAATAACATGAAGAAGATGAACAGGTTGAGGTAGGCAAAAAACCGCGCAAAACCCGGGTCGCTGTGCATGTAGCCTATGGCATACACATGGATGAGAAATCCGATGCCGGTGATGATCAGCATCATCCACACCGACAAGCGGTCGACCAACAAGCCAAAGTCGATCTGAAAATCGCCTACGGCTACCCACTGAAATACCTTTACGGTCCATTGCGGCTGCGGCCCCGTCTGCCCAAAAGCATATAAACTCCCAAAAAACGCCCCCAATACGGCCAGCGATGCTACCGCGCCCACGACTGTCTTGGGCAATCGCCCGCCCAACAGTCCCGAAAACAAGAACCCGAGCAGCGGAAGTAGTAATATGGTTGGTATGAGTTGTTGCATGATGCTATGTTTTGTTGTCGGTTGTCGGTTCTCTGTTGTCGGTTTCTCTAGAACAGAGAACGGATAACAGACAACCGACAACTACCCATCTACCCCCGAAGTTTATCCAGGAAACTGACGTCCACCGTTTTATGGTTGCGATAAATCATGACCAGGATGGCCAGACCTACTGAAGCTTCGGCAGCGGCCACTACCATGATAAAAAAGACCATGATCTGGCCGGAGGCATCTCCCAAATAAGTGGAAAAAGCGGTAAACAACAGGTTGACCGCATTGAGCATCAATTCAATGCACATGAGCAATACGATGGCATTGCGGCGCATTAATACCCCGGCTACCCCTATCGAAAATAAAATAGCACTGAGCCACAGGTAATTGTCGATGGGTATCGCTTGTAAAACGGGAATGGCACTATTCATAGTCGGCAATTTTTTTCAGGTGTTAAAGGTGGGTAATGGCAGAGCTATTGTCCTTTTTGTTGCGCATCCCAAGTGTCACGGCTCCTACCATAGCCGCCAGAAATAAGATCGAAGAAATCTCAAAGGGTACGACGTATTCGGTAAAAAGCGCTTTGCCCAGGTTTTTTACCAGGCCTATCTGCCCATCTTCCGCCCCGGCAACGGGCTGTATCGCGCTGTGCTTGAGCGATGCCACCATCGTGACCAGCAACAATCCGCCGGCAATGGCTCCCATTACTTTCACCAGTGTAGTCTGGTAAGGCGGCGCCGCTTTGTTGAGGTTGAGTATCATTAACACAAAAAGGAACAAGACCATGATAGCGCCGGCGTATACGATGACGTGTACGATGGCCAGGAATTGCGCATTAAGCAATACATAATGGCCCGCTATGGCAAAAAAGGCGATAATGAGACTTAATACGCTGTGTACCGGGTTTCTCATAAGCAAGACCAACAGGGCACACAACACGCTGACAGCCGATAACAGGTAAAAGAGGAAAGCAACCATATTTAGCCTATTGTGGATACGATTTAATCTGGCGCAAACTAATGTCGATGCGCTGATCGACCGGTTCTACCAGTTTTTCTTTTCCGTAAATGAACTCTTCGCGCTCTAGTGAAGCAGGCACGATGCGGTCAGTGAGGAATATAGCCTCTTTGGGGCATGCTTCTTCGCATAAACCGCAAAAAATACACCGCAACATGTTGATCTCGTAGGTGGCCGCATATTTCTCTTCCCGGTACAAATGCGCCTGGTCGGGCTTTCGCTCGGCAGCGACCATGGAGATAGCTTCCGCAGGACAAGCCACTGCGCATAGCCCGCAAGCGGTGCACCGCTCGGCGCCGTTTTCGTCGCGCTTCAGTACGTGCATACCCCGGTAGACCGGACTAAAAGGCCTTTTTACTTCCGGGTAGTTGACGGTTTTATTTTTTTTAAAAAAATGCCGCAAGGTGATTCGCATCCCACCGAAAATGGCCGGCAGGTAAATGCGTTCCCAAAACGTCATTTTTTTATTCACCACCAATTTTGATCTGTTCGTTAGCGACTGCATCAGCCTCTTATTTTGTTACCACAAATAATCTTTTAATAACATAAACCCACCGGTTAATACCATATTAATAATGGACAGCGGGATGAGTACCTTCCAGCCCAGGTGCATGAGTTGATCGTAGCGAAAACGCGGTAAAGTCCAGCGAATCCACATGAAGACAAAAAGGAAAAAGAAAATTTTCAGAAAAAGGGCCGCCACTCCCAGCAAGCTGACTACGTTTGCCGGCAAGCCCAACTCTTGCATAAATGGGAAGTGGTACCCGCCAAAAAATACGGTCGAAATAACAGCAGCCGAAATAAACATGTTGATGTATTCGGCAAAGAGGAAAAATCCCAGCTTCATACTGCTGTATTCGGTATGATACCCTCCGATAAGCTCCGTTTCGCACTCCGGCAGGTCGAAAGGCGCCCGGTTGCATTCCGCCAGCGCACATATAAAAAAGATTAGAAAACCCACCGGCTGGTATATTACGTTCCAGCCATCGAACTGCTGCTCAACTATTTCGCGAATGCTCAGCGAACCGCTCATCATGATGACGGCGATCAGCGAAATGCCCATGGCCAATTCGTAGCTGATCATCTGCGAAGATGCCCGGATGGCACCAAACAACGAATATTTGTTATTGGAGGCCCAGCCGCCCACCATAATGCCGTATACGCCTATCGACACGAACCCCACGATGTAAAGCAGTCCTATGTCTACGTCGGCAACCTGCAGGCTGATGTCGCGGCCAAACAGGTGCAAACTGTTGCCCCAGGGTATAACGGCGCCGGTCATACAGGCTGTAAACATGGCTATGCCCGGCCCCAGTATGAACAGGGCACGTTCAGCCGCCGAGGGTACAAAGTCTTCTTTGAAAAACATCTTGCCCGCATCGGCCAATGGCTGCAACAGACCAAAGGGGCCTGCCCGGTTGGGCCCTACCCGGTCCTGCAAAAAAGCGGCCACTTTGCGCTCGAAATACGTGAGATACGTAGCGATGAGCAGGGTGATGCCGAAAATGACCAGAATGAAAATCATTTTTTCCGCTATCATCAGTTGTCTTGCATAGTGCCCGGCACGTCGCCGGCTGTTTTTTCGTAATGATTTTGGCTAATTACCGATGTGCGTTCGATATGACGCGGCCCTTCGATCACCCAGTCGGCAGTATCTTTCTTCTCAAAGCGGCAGGTATTGCAGATAAACTCGGCCACTTCACCGTATTCGTCTTTGCGGGCGGTGACGCGGTAGATTTCGTTGCCGAACATCCACACGGTGGCTTTGCCGCTGCAACAATCGCAATCGCGGTGGGCATCCATAGGGTTGAGAAACCATACCCGGCTTTTGAAGCGGAAGGTTTTATCGGTCAATGCACCCACGGGGCACACGTCGATCATGTTGCCCGACATATCGTTTTCGATGCTGTTTTCGATGTAGGTGCCTATCTCGGCTGCGTCGCCGCGGTTGAGTACACCGTGTACCCGCCCGTCGGTAAGCTGGTCGGCAGTATAGACGCAGCGGTAACACAAGATGCAGCGATTCATGTGTAGCTGGATATAGGGGCCTATGTCGATTTTGTCGAAAGTGCGGCGCTCTTCTTCGTAGCGCGTGAGGCTGGAGCCGTGTTCAAAGGCCAGGTCCTGCAATTTGCACTCGCCCGCCTGATCGCATACGGGGCAATCGAGCGGGTGATTGATCAGCAAAAACTCGACGACGGCCTTGCGGGCTTCTAATACTCCGGGGTTGGTGATGTTTTCGACTTCCATGCCGTCCTGGACGGGAGTGGAGCACGAGGCCACCAGCTTGGGCATGGGCCGGGGATCTTTTTCCGACGATTTGGCTACCTTGACCAGGCAGGTACGACACTTGCCCCCGCTGCCCTTGAGCGAACTGTAATAACACATCGCCGGCGGTACGATATCGCCTCCTATCTTGCGCGCGGCTTGCAGGATGGTAGAACCGGGCTCTACCTCTATTTCAAAACCGTCTATTTTTACTTTTACCATGGTTGCTGGATTAATGCGAGTTGGTGACAAGGTGACAGGGTGACAGGGTTTTATACAGTTGCCAGTGTCTGTCCTGCCAGGCCGTAGTTGCGTTGCTGACTAAGTTGTGGTTCGCGCACGTGCCATTCAAATTCGTCGCGGAAATGCCTGATAGCGGAGGCTACCGGCCAGGCCGCGGCATCGCCCAGCGGGCAAATCGTGTTTCCCTCTATTTTACTGGCAATATCAACCAGCAGGTCCACGTCCTGCATGCGGCCGTGACCGTGTTCCAGGCGGTGTAGTACTTTTTCCATCCAGCCTGTTCCTTCCCGGCAGGGGCTGCACTGGCCGCAGCTTTCGTGGTGGTAAAACCGCGAAAAATTCCAGGTATTTCGCACAATACACTGGTCTTCGTCGTAGACGATAAATCCGCCCGATCCAAGCATAGAGCCCGACTGGAATCCGCCGTCGGCCAGCGATTCGTAGGTCAGCAAGCGGTTTTCCCCATTGGCGGTTTTCAGGATGAGCTGAGCGGGCAGAATAGGCACCGACGAGCCGCCGGGCACCACAGCTTTGAGTTGTTTGCCGTTTTTGATGCCGCCACAGTATTCGTCGGAGTATATAAATTCTTCTACCGGCAGGCCGAGTTCGATTTCGTAAACGCCGGGATTGTTGATATTGCCGCAGGCAGAAATCAGCTTGGTGCCGGTGCTTTTGCCTACGCCTACAGCCGCATATGCCTCGGCGCCGTCGTTGATAACGGGCGCCACCGCACAAATTGATTCGACATTGTTGACAACCGTGGGACAATCCCAAAGGCCCTTCAAGGCCGGAAACGGCGGCTTGATGCGCGGATTGCCGCGTTTGCCTTCCAGCGACTCAATGAGCGCGGTTTCTTCACCGCAGATATACGCGCCGGCGCCGGGCGCCACGTACAAGTCGAGCGAGTACCCCGATCCCAGGATGTTTTCCCCCAGCCAGCCGTTGGCGTAAGCTTCCTCAATGGCGCGCTCCAGTATTTTTACGATCCACTTGTATTCGCCGCGAATATAGATATATGACGCGCGGCAACCCAATGCGTAGCTGGCACAGATCATGCCCTCCACGAGCAGGTGGGGAATGCGTTCCATCAGGTAGCGATCCTTAAACGTGCCGGGTTCGCTTTCGTCGGCATTGCAAAGGAGGTAACGCGGCACACCTTCGGGTTTGGCCAGGAAACTCCACTTCATGCCGGTTGGAAAACCCGCGCCTCCCCTACCCCGCAAGCCGGAGCGCTTCACTTCTTCCACCACGTCGTCGGGCGACATGTTTTTCAGGGCCTTTTCAACCGAGCGATAACCTCCCTGCCGGCGGTATACCTCGTAGGTTTGTATGCCGGGTATATGGTCGTTCGCTAATAATATTTTTCTGGTCGCCATTTGCGTAAAGCGTTTCAAATCAATTAATTGCCAATTTATCTATCTTCCAGCTGCCTACGTTTACCTTTCCCGCTTTGCAGTCCTCTATAAACCGGTCGATTTTTTCTTCGCTGAGCTTTTCGTGGTAAAATTCGCCCACCTGCATCATCGGGGCGTAACCGCAGGCGCCCATGCACTCTACAGTTTTGAGGCTGAACATCCCATCGGGTGTGGTATGCCCTACCCCTATACCCAGCTTCTGCTCCAGGTAGCCGATGATGCGCTCGGCGCCTTCGATGGCACACGGGCCGGTGTGGCACACTTCGAGTACGTATTTACCCACCGGCTCGAGGTTGTACATGGTGTAAAAGGTGGCTACCTCGTATACTTCAATGGGTTGGATACCAAGCATTTTCGCCACCTGGTTCATCACCGGTATGTTCAGCCAGCCGCCGGCCTCTTCCTGGGCCAGGTGCAATACCCGCAACAACGCGCTTTTTTGTTTTCCTTCCGGAAATTGGCCTTTGATGCGTTCTACTTCGGCCATCATTTCCAGCGAAAACTCAATACTTGGATGTGGATTATTATTCATAAAAATGATGTTCGTAATATCAATGATGGATAAACGGTGAACGTTTACCCTACGCAACGGGATTACGCATCCAATTCCCCGGCAATCACATTCATGCTGCTCATCGTCAGCACGGCGTCGGAGAGCAGCGCGCCCTGGATCATCTCGGGGTATGCCTGGTAATAAATGAAGCAGGGGCGCCTGAAATGCAGCCGGTAGGGTTGCCTGCCGCCGTCGCTGATCAGGTAATACCCCAATTCGCCGTTGCCGCCTTCTACACAGAAATACACTTCGCCTTTGGGGATGGGCACCTCGCCCATGACAATTTTAAAATGATAGATCAAAGCCTCCATGTTGCTGTACACCTCCTCCTTGTCGGGCAGGTAATACGCGGGCACGTCGGCGTGGTGGCTGCCTTTGGGCAGGTTGTCGAAAGCCTGGTTGATGATGCGCAGGCTCTGGCGTATCTCTTCCTGGCGCACCATAAACCGGTCGTAGGTATCGCCGTTCAAGCCGACCGGTATGATAAAGTCGAAGTCTTCGTAGCCGGAATAGGGTTGCATTACGCGTACGTCGTAATCGACGCCGGTAGCGCGCAGGTTGGGTCCGGTAAAGCCGTAGTTGAGTGCGCGTTCGGCGCTAATGGGACCGGCGTGGATCGTGCGGTCCATAAAGATGCGGTTGCGCTCCAGCAGGCTGTTGAATTCCTCGAAGCGGGCGGGGAATTCTTTGAGGAACGACTTGAGCTTTTTGATAAATTCCGGGCTAAAGTCGCGTTCAAAACCGCCGATGCGGCCGATATTGGTCGTCAGGCGGGCGCCGCACAATTCCTCGTACATTTCATAGATCCGTTCGCGTTCCTGGAACATATACGTAAAGCCGGTAAGCGCGCCGGTATCCACGCCGATCACGCTATTGCAGATAAGGTGGTCGGCAATGCGGGCCAGTTCCATGATGATCACGCGCATATATTGCACGCGTTTGGGCACTTCAATGCCGGCCAGTTTTTCTACAGTCATGTGCCAGCCGATGTTGTTAATCGGTGAGGAGCAGTAGTTGAGCCGGTCTGTAATGGGCGTAATCTGGTAATAGGGGCGTCTTTCTGCCAGTTTTTCGAACGCGCGGTGGATGTAGCCGATAGTAGGCTCTGCCGACACGATGCGTTCGCCGTCCATTTTGAGGATATTCTGGAAAACGCCGTGCGTAGCCGGGTGGGTAGGCCCGAGGTTGACGGTTGCCAATTCGCCGTCTACCGAATCGTATGATTTAAAATAACTTTCCACTTCAGTACATTTTATTGGCGGTCAATCCTTTTGTCAAATTCCACGCCTTCGTGGCCCTGTCTGCCGAAATAGCGGTCGTCTTTGTCTTTTCTGGAAGCGTCTTCCAGCGGGTATTCTTTGCGCAAGGGGAAATAATCCATGTCGTCTACATTGAGAATGCGCCGCAAGTCGGGGTGCCCTGTGAATTGGATGCCGAAGAAGTCGTACGTTTCGCGTTCCATCCAGTTGGCGGCGGCGTACAGGCCGGTGAGCGAGGGCGCCTCGGGTTTGGAGGCGGGCACAAACGATTTGATACGCAGTCGCAGGTTGTGAATAAAACTATGCAGGTGGTATACCAGGGCAAATTCCCTGTTTTTGTCATCGGGATAATGCACCGCCGTGAGGTCGGTCAGGAAATTCATCTGCAGCGTGGGATCGTCTTTCAGATAAGCGATCACCGGCACGAGCTGATCCACGGGCACTTCTATCGTGAGCATGCCGTAGGATTCGGAGGGCGCCCAGTTGATATCGGGGAATTGCCGGGAAAGTTGTTCGAGCAACATGCGTTTGGGATTAATGAATATTGTAAGAAGCCAGCAATTCCTGGTATTCGGGCGTATGGCGGCGGCGCAGCGATTCGTTTTTGACGAGTTCCTGGATTTGCAGGATGCCGTCGATAATCTGCTCGGGGCGGGGCGGACAGCCTGGCACGTAAACATCGACGGGTATCACTTTATCGATGCCCTGCAATACGCTGTAGGTATCAAAGATGCCGCCGCTGGAAGCGCAGGCGCCTACGGCGAGCACCCAGCGCGGTTCGGCCATCTGTTCGTATACCTGCTTGAGTACCGGGCCCATCTTTTTGGCGACGGTGCCCATCACCATCAGCAGGTCGGCCTGGCGGGGAGAAAAACTCAGTCGCTCCATTCCGAAGCGGGCCAGGTCGTAGTTGGTGCCCATCGTGGCCATGAATTCGATACCGCAACATGAGGTAGCAAAGGGAAGCGGCCAAATAGAATTTGCCCGTGCAAGGCCGATGACGTGGTCGAGGCGGGTGGCAAAAAAGCCCTGCCCTTCATAACCTTCCGGCTTTTCAGCTAGCTTGAGATCCGGCATGTCCCTGTATTTATTGGCTTAAGCGAAAATAACCCTTTTGCGACGGGGGCGGTTTTGCTTGTTTATTTTTTAAAATTAAATTTCAACAAACCTCAAAAAAAATAACTAATCATTTGTCCCACTCCAATGCGCCCTTCTTAAGCACATAGAAAAAGCCGCTTAGGAAGACGGCGACGAACAAAATAACGGCGAAAAAACCCTGCGCGCCCATCTCCTTAAAATTGACGGCATAAGGGTAAAAAAACACGATTTCCACATCGAATAGCACAAACAGGATGGCCGTCATGAAGTACTTCACCGATACCGGAAAACGGGCGTCACCCTGCGATTCCACCCCGCATTCGAAGTTCGCGTCCTTGCTTTTTGTAGATCGGCGAGGACCCAACAAGTAGCTCAGTATCAGAGTCAGTACAACAAACCCCGCCGCTACGGCGCTTTGCAACATAATGGGAATATAACTATCCGGCGTTTGCATCTCGGAGATATTGTTTTTTGTACACTAACAATTGACTTTTGCTTTTGTTTTGAGCCTTTCCATGCTGTGGCGCTCCACACGCGCTTATATGGCCGTTTTCAAAAAAAGCCGACAAAGTTAAAAAGCTTCAAAATTTTATTTTGCTTTTTTTCTTGTTTTTTCGATAACCCAACATCAAGCACTTAATACCCATGACCCATCATCCAACATTATTAAGATAATTGTCATATTTCTGCAAATACTAATTCAATATTTTGCAAATTTTAAAGAATAGCATATTTTTGAGAACAACGGCAATACATTTACTACTATCCAAATCTCCTCCTATATGCTTCGCATCAAAGACGTTTTATACCATAAAGGTTATACTGTGCACAGCATTGCGAATACGGCAACCGTCTATTCAGCCCTCGAACAATTGATCGATAAAAACATAGGCTCGTTGGTCGTACTCGACGGCCAGGGCAAAATTTGCGGCTTGTTTACCGAGCGCGACTATTCGCGCAAAGTAGCGCTCCTGGGCCGTTCCTCTAAAGAGACGCAAGTGAGCGAAATTATGAGCACAAACGCGCCCTGCGTATCGCCCGAAAATTTAGTGTCAGAGGGATTGTCGGTGATGACCGCCAACTTTACCCGGCATTTGCCGGTATTGACCAATGACCAACTAGTGGGCATCGTCTCTATCGGCGACCTCGTGAAATCGATCATCCAAAGCCAGGAGGATACGATCGAATCGCTGCGCACCTATATTCATGCTTGAGCGTTAAGGCGCAATATTCCCGTTTTCTTCCCGTATATAACTGGAAAGAAAACATCCACCTTATGAAGAAACCACTGATTGCGCTTGCGCTATTTCTGGTCGCGGCTACTGCGGTGACCGCCCAACCTACTTTCCGCTGGGGGTTGAACCTCTACCCCAACCTTACCAACAGGCGACTTATTGCCCTGAGTAACATTTCGCAGCCGGCCATCGACTCTATCGAAAAACGCGAGGTGAGCCGCCCCTCCTGGTCGGCAGGAGTCACCGCCGGCTGGCGCGGCAAAAAACTGGGCTTCCACACCGGCATCAATTACATGGACGCCGGCTACCGCACCGTCAAAGAAGATACCCCCGAAACCGATCCCAAACTGCCATTAGGTCGACAGCGACGCTTCGCATTCCAGAACAACTATCTCGAAATCCCCGCCGAAGTCAACTTCTACCAGTCGCTGGGCGAACGCAGCGCGTTTTATTTTATGCTGGGCACAGCTATCAGTATCAATACCACCAACCGCACCGATACGTTTTATTATAGCGGAGAAAGAATCACAGGCGTCCACCAACAAGACGACTCTGACGATTTCCGCACGATCAACTACGCCTTCCAGACCGGCATGGGCTGGGAATACGCCTTCAGCGAACGCTTTATGATGGTGCTCAGCCCCACGTTTAAATTCTGGATGCGCGGCGTTCTCAAAGAAAATGACCTCAATCGAAATCTCTATTCAATAGGCCTCAATGCGAGGTTGATGTTTCAATCGAGTTACAGGGAATGAAGGTTCTCTGTTCTCCGTTGTCTGTTATCCGTTCCTTATCTTTGCTAATTATACTTTAACAGAGAACTGATGAAGCTTCGGCTTCCATACGCACACCCCCAGCCCCTAAAGGGGAGAGCCCTCCTCAGCAAGGGTTTTCTCAGCTCGCAGCTTGGGTTCCCCTTTAGGGGTTAGGGGTGCGGGCAGGCAGCAGGACAAACATAAAACAGAGAACACAACCCACAAACATGGAATACCGTCGACTAGGCAAATCGGGGCTACAAGTGAGCGCACTCTCACTGGGCTCCTGGCTCACCTTTGGCAAACAGATTAGCGACGACGTAGCTGAAGACCTCATGGTCAAAGCCTACGACAACGGCGTCAACTTTTTCGACAACGCCGAAGCATACGCCCACGGCCAATCGGAAATCGTAATGGGCAAAATCCTGCATAAACTACAGTGGGAACGAAGCTCTTTCGTAGTGTCGAGCAAAGTATTTTGGGGCGACGGCGGCAAAAAGCCCAACCAGTCAGGCTTGAGCCGCAAGCATATCTTCGAGGCCTGCCACGCCGCCCTGCGCCGCCTGCAGGTCGACTACCTAGATCTCTTCTTCTGCCACCGGCCCGACAAAAAAACGCCCATCGAAGAAACCGTCTGGGCTATGAACCACCTCATCCAGCAGGGCAAAATCCTGTATTGGGGCACCTCAGAGTGGTCGGCGCAAGAAATCATGGAAGCACACATGGTAGCCCGCGAAAATCGCCTCATTGGCCCCGTGATGGAGCAGCCGCAGTACAATATGTTCCACCGCCAGCGCATGGAAGTTGAATACGCCCAGATCTTCAAAAACATCGGCATGGGTACCACCATTTGGTCGCCGCTGGCCTCGGGCGTGCTCACTGACAAATACCTCAATGACGCCCCCGACGATACCCGCATGAATATGAAAGGTATGGAATGGCTTCGAAATAGCGGCCTCACCCCCGAGCGCCTCGAAAAAACGCGCCAACTCAATGCCCTGGCGCTCGAATTGGGCACTTCGCTGGCCAAGCTGGCCATCGCCTGGTGCCTCAAAAATCCCAATGTGAGCACGGCAATCCTCGGCGCTTCGAAGGTGCACCAACTCGAAGAAACACTGGCTTCCTTAGAGGTCGTCCCCCTGATTACCCCCGAAGTTGATAACCGCATAGAGGAAGTTCTGGGCAATAAGCCGGTGCAGCCGGAGTGGTGAGTGTGGGAGGGAGAGATGGAGGGAGGGAGAGATTTTGTCAAGAGGTCATCTTTTCGAAGCACTGCGTAGACAATTCAGGAGGTGATCTCAAATCACCTCCTGAACTACCACGGAAAAAATTCAGGAGGTGATCTCAAATCACCTCCTGAACTATCCCGCTTGCAATCGGCGGTCGCTCGTTGAGCGGAGTCGAAACGAACATTCCCGGGCAATCGCCTGCCCTGGAATTTTTTAACCAGGATTTGGGGGATTTTGAAGGATGGGAAAGGATAATCGGCAATTCACCTGAAAAGATTGTCATGCCCGCCAGGGCATCTGTACACGAAACGTTTGAAGGGGCGAGTGCCACCGTGATGTAGTAGATTCCCTGCGGGAATAACAAGTGAAATCGCCCAGAAAAAATTCCGTGAAATCCAAAAAATCCGCGTAATCCGTGATTCAGACACCCAAGCCGAACAAGGTAAAAAGGTAAAAAACCAAAAACTAACGAGCCGCCCTGGCGAGGCGAAAGCCGAGGTACGTAAATCCTTCATCACCTCGATTTGAAGGTAGTGCGAGAGAACGAAAAGAGGATCTTACACATTTTGGAGACCAATTCCATCCACCTCCACGTATTACACGATGCAACCAGGTATGATCTGCCCCTTTAGGATTAGTTTGTGAAATTGTGGGGTAAGATCCTGATCCGTATTTGTCCCAACACCATTCCCAAACATTTCCACTTAAATCATAAAGGCCCATACTATTAGGTGGAAAACTTCCTACTGGCGTAGTTTTTCCATGAGATTTACCAACTACTGAATAAGGCAGTTTTTCATCTGCTCCAAAATTCATCTCCTTCGGGTCGGCAATATCCTTGCCATTGCCGAAGCGCACTTTGCCGCCACCCTTGCCGTTTAATGCTCGCGCAGCATATTCCCACTCCGCCTCCGTGGGTAAGCGGTAGCCGTTGGCGCTCCAGTCGGCGCTTACGTTTGTGCCGTTAATAGTATATACCGGCTTCAACTTGGCCTGTTGGCTGCGCCAATTTCACGGTTTGGCAGGCAGAAAACTGTTGACCCTCAGCCAATGTATAAAGGCATCGAACCAACGATTGCTGGTCCGGTTGGGATTCCCGAGGCCGAAACCGTGGCCGCCGTTTTGGTATAGGTGAAACTCCACAGGCCGGCCCGCTTTGTGCCAGGACTCGATGACGCCAAACTGACCGTGAAATAGAAAATCATCGGTGGCGATTACATTGAACATGGGCGGAGCGTTCTCCGGTACTTCTACCGGGCCCATACCGCCATAGATCGGACCGATGAAGGCCAGTTTCATGGTCTTTGAGTTGAGCGTGGCGTGCATCGTAAGGCCGGCGCCGGCTGAGAAGCCGATCATGCCTATCCTGTTAATATCGACACCCCACTCCTCAGCCCGTTTGATGATCATCGCGTAGGCTGCCTCTGCATCCTCGAGTTGATTGGAAAGATCCAGTTGCGGCGGACGCGGCGACGTTGCGACTTTCAAAGTATCGGAAGACGCAGCAGGGACGGGAAATGGGCGATTCATCCATGCCTTAAAGTCTTCGAGCGAGACGGGGGTCGGGTATAGCCGGTACTTGAGCACAAAGGCGGCGATCCCCTCCTTAGCAAGTGCCTCTGCAACTTCCCAGCCCTCGTTGCCCATCGAAAGCCACCTGAAACCACCCCCAGGCGCCACGATCACAGCTGCGCCATTCGCCTTGCCAGGTTCGGGCAGGAAAGGAGTAAGGGTCGCAGTTGAGATGTTCCGCGCCATCGGGTCGCCCCACTGGCGAAACCAGGTCTCGGGGGCAGGCTGGTCATCAACTCCGCCCGTGCCGAGAAGAATGGCTTTCGGCTCCGCAGGAGCTTCGAGCGGATAGATTGTACCGTCCTGAGCCATTGCAGATGCCGCCAGCACGAGCAAGGAGGCAAAAATGGCCGTCTTAGTCAAGTTGATAGGTATGTAAAACATGGAGAGGTGTTTTGAAAGGTGAAAGTTAAACTATTAGGTATTGTTTATTAAAAAAAATCGCCCCCTCCCACACTCTCTCCTGATTTTACAGCGATCGAGATGTCACCTCCTCTCATCCTTCGAGGTGATAACGCCTCTTCGCAGTCGTACGGTCGTAAAGTCGTATAGTCGTACAGTCCTACAGTCTCCCTACACTCTCTCCGCGGCCAGTCCCCAATGCTCCGGCGAACGCCAGAGGCTCGACAGGAGGAGTTCGCGCATGAAGAAATATTCTTTGGGCAGGTGGTCGTATAATTGCGAGAACAGCTCTTCGTGGGCGAGCAGCTCTTTTTTCCAGGCTTCGCGGTCGATAGACATGATTTTGACGAATTCTTCTTTCGGAAAATCCAAGCCGGTCCAGTCCATGTCGCGGTAGCGGGGCATCCAGCCGATGGGGCTTTCTACGGCTGAGCTGCGGCCTTTTACGCGGTCGATGATCCATTTCAATACGCGCATGTTGTCGCCAAAGCCCGGCCACATGAAGTTACCGTCTTCGTCTTTGCGGAACCAGTTGACGTTGAAGATGCGGGGCGCATTGGGCAGGTCGCGGCCAAATTGGAGCCAGTGGTTGAAGTAGTCGGCCATGTGGTAGCCGGTGAAAGGCAACATGGCAAAGGGGTCGCGGCGCACTTTGCCCTGCTCGCCAAAGGCGGCGGCGGTGGTCTCCGAGCCCATGGTGGAAGCCAGGTACACCCCAAAACTCCAGTTGAATGACTGATATACAAGCGGTACGGTGGTGCTCCTGCGGCCGCCGAAGATGAAGGCGCTGATGGGCACACCCTTCGGGTTTTCCCACTCGCTGTCGATACTGGGGCACTGGCTGGCCGGCGCCGTGAATCGCGCGTTGGGGTGCGCGGCGGGTTTGCCGCTACCAGGGTCGTAAGCTTTGCCGTGCCAGTCGATGAGGCCTTCGGGGATCTCTTTGGTCATGCCTTCCCACCACACGTCGCCATCAGACGTTACCGCCACATTGGTGAAGATGGCGTTTTTGCTGATCGACTCCATGGCGTTGGGGTTGGTTTTGTAGTTGGTGCCCGGCGCAACCCCGAAATAACCCGCCTCGGGGTTGATGGCGTAAAGACGGCCGTCTTCATGGTGCCTGATCCAGGCGATGTCGTCGCCTACGGTGGTCACTTTCCAACCGTCCATTTCTTTGGGCGGGATGAGCATGGCGAAGTTGGTTTTGCCGCAGGCGCTGGGGAAGGCCGCCGCTACGTAGGTTTTTTCTCCCTGTGGCGATTCTACGCCGAGGATAAGCATGTGCTCGGCCAGCCAGTTTTCGTCGCGGGCGATAACAGAAGCGATGCGCAGGGCAAAACATTTTTTACCCAAAAGGGCGTTGCCGCCATAGCCGCTGCCGTATGATACGATGTAGCGCTCTTCAGGGAAATGTACGATGTATTTGGTATCGGGGTTGCAAGGCCATTTGGCGTCTACATCGCCCGCCTTCAGGGGTGCGCCCACGGAGTGCAGACATCTTACAAACGGGCCGTCGCCGAGCTGCTCCAACACTTTGCTGCCCATGCGGGTCATGATTTTCATGTTGCAGACCACGTATTCGGAATCGGTGAGCTGAATGCCGATGCGCGACAACGGCGAGCCGAGCGGCCCCATACAGAAGGGGATCACGTACATCGTGCGCCCGCTCATACAGCCCTCCATGAGGCCTTCCAGCGTTTTTTTCATCTCTTTGGGCTCTACCCAGTTGTTGGTAGGCCCCGCGTCGTCTTTTCTTGTGCTGCAAATGAAGGTGCGGTCTTCTACCCGCGCCACATCGCTGGGGTCGCTGAAACAGGCAAAACTGTTGGGGCGCTTTTCGGGGTTGAGGCGGATAAAAGTGCCCTTTTCGACCAGTAGGCCGGTCATTTGGTTGTACTCTTCGTCCGATCCGTCGCACCAGTGGATGTTATCCGGTTTGCAAAAATCGGCAATGCGCTTTACCCATTTTAATACTTCGTAACTGGCGGTAGGGCCCGTGAAGTCCTTGATAACCGTCTTTTCTTTGAACATGGTATAAATTGGTTAGTGATTGACTTAACGACTATACGACTGTATGACTATACGACTATACGAATGTATGACTGTACGACTGTATGACTGATATGAATAGAGATAAAAGTCGTTTAGCCGTATAGTCTCAAAGTCGTACAGTCGCAAGTCAGTCGCACATGGCAAATTTACAACATTCTTTTCCCCTCTCCCAAACATATGTCTCCCCCCTTGGTGATTTTCTTCAATGTTTTAATTTCAAAATATCATTAAAATTATTTTTAGATTCATCTAAATTATTATTTTTGTAAATAAAATTAAAATATTCAATTGACCAAATATGAAAAAATGGCGTTTTTTACCCCTGCTGATGGGTGTCCAATGCTTGCTGTCCGCACAAGCGGTCATTTCGACTCCGCTCAATGACCGGCAGGGCAAACCGGGAACGTTCGTTGAGCGGAGTCGAAACGAACATCCCCGGAAATCCGAATTCCGAATTCCGAATTCCGAAATCGACCAGGATACGTTGTTGTTGCCGGAGATGACCCTGGACTTATCAGAAATAGTGGTCAAAGCCGAAAAGAAGGCCTCCTACACCGACCCCTCGCCGATAAAAACCCTCGTTTTCAGCTCTGCCTACCTCGAAAAACGCGGCTCTCCGGTCAACCTGATTGAAAGCATCAAGCTGGTCAACGGCCTACAGGAAGTGGTGGCTTGCGGCATTTGCGGCACCAACAGCATTAGCATCAACGGCCTGCCAGGCGCCTATACGGCGGTTTTGATTGACGGCATGCCCATGTACGGCAACCTGGCGGCAGTTTACGGCCTCAACGGCATCTCGCGGTTGCTCGTCGACCGGCTGGAGGTGACACGCGGCCCCGGGCAAGCCGCCTACGGCTCGGAGGCGATGGCCGGGGTGATCAATGTGCGCACCAAGCAGGCCGCGCAGTTGCCGCCGCTGTCGTTCGACGTCATGGCTACTTCCTACTGCGAGCTATTTGCCGGCGCTATTTACAGTCATTCCGGAAAACGCCGGTCCGCCCTGCTCGGCTTCGACGCCGGCTATTTCAACCGGTTTGCCGACGCCAATGCCGACAGCTTCGGCGACGTGGCCCTTTTCGACCGCTTGTCTTTATTCGGCAAATGGTCGGGCGCCTCCGGTAAGCGAAGCACCTGGCGCCTCTTCGGCAAATATTACTACGAAGACCGCCGCAACGGCGTAAAAGACTACGTAGACCAACGCGCCTACCGCCGGCTTCGCGGCAACGGGGCCGTCTACGGCGAAAGCATTTACACCCGCCGGGCAGAATTGCTGGGCAACTGGGAAAATACCGGCGCCCTACCCTATCGTTTTGATTTGTCGATGAGCTGGCACGACCAGGATAGCTACTACGGCGATGCCTCGTACCGCGCTACCCAGGGCATCGCTTTTGTACAAAACACCTGGATGTACCGCACCGGTAAGCAATACTGGACAGGGGGGCTCAGCGCGCGTTTTCAGTATTACGACGACAATACGGTGGCTACCGCAGCGCAGGCAGAACGCCAATGGCAACCCGGACTATTTGTGCAAAACGAATGGAATTTCGCGCCCCGCTGGACTGCGCTGGGCGCCGGACGACTGGACTACCACGCCAAACACGGCTTCATTGTATCTCCCCGCCTGCATCTCAAATTCAAACCCGGCGAGTGGACTACCCTGCGACTCAACTACGGCACGGGCTTTCGGGTGGTGCACCTCTTCACCGAAGACCACGCCTTTGTAAGCGGGCAGCGCGAACTGGTGATCGACGGCGACCTCCGCCCCGAACGCTCCTGGACCCTCACCGCCAACCTGGGCCACGTGTACGAGTGGGGTAAAAGCTCGGGCAATATCGACATCGACTTGTTTTACACCCGCTTTGCCAATAAGATCATACCCAATTACGACAATCCCGGGCAGATCATCTACGCCAATACCGGCGGTCATGCCATGTCGAGGGGCATCAGCGCCAATGTGAGCCACCGCTGGACCTTTCCCCTCTCGCTTGACCTGGGCGCCACCCTGCAAGCGGTGTCCCGCACCGAACCCGGCGACGGCGGTGCGCTGCAGCAAAAAGACGTAGAATTCGCCCCCCGCTGGACGGGATTGGCCTCGCTCAACTACACCTGGAAAAAACCGTCCATCACGCTGGCCTACACCGTCAACGCCACAGGCCCGATGGCCCTGCCCACCGTATTCGACCTCGACGCCGCAGGCGAGCCGCTGCCTATGCCGCGATCGTTGACTTCCAGGCCTTTCGCCCTTCATCAATTTCAAATACAAAAAGAAATCGAATCCATCCACCTGGACTGTTACGCCGGCGTGCGCAATATCTTCGATTACCGGCAGCCCGGCAGTCCCCTGGCCGGCTTTGACGATCCGCGTCACCCGGCGGGGTTTAGTCCGCATTTTGATACGGCGTATGCCTACGCTCCGCTGCAAGGCCGGGTGTGGTATGTGGGAGTGCGGATGAGCCATTGACTTTGCGACTGTGCGACTTTGCGACTGTAGGACTGTACGACTGTACGACTATACGAAAGAGGTGACATCTTCGTGAGGTACGAACGAAGGGTCATCTCGCTTCGGGCGCTAACAAGATTAAACTCAATTTTTAAATCACATCTTAAATATTTGATGTAATTTTGCGAATAAATAAACATAATCCTGGCTAATGATAACCAGAACCATTACTGCCCAAATCAAAAATGACCTGCTGGATTACCGCAAAATTATACTGGTATACGGCCCAAGACAGGTAGGAAAAACTACTCTAATCAAGGAAGTATTGTCCAACCTTCCTTTGAAAAAACTGGAAATAAATGCGGACCAATTAAAATATATCGACATACTATCCAGCCGGGATTTAACAAAGATGGAAGAACTAATCGCGGATAACGAATTGATCTTCATTGACGAAGCCCAAAACATACCCGACATTGGCATCAACTTAAAAATCATGCGCGATAGCCTTCCCAACTTAAAAATTATTGCCACAGGTTCCTCCTCTTTTGATCTTGCGAATCAAGTACAAGAGCCCCTTACCGGTCGCACCATCACTTACCGGCTTTATCCCATAGCTATACAGGAGTTGCGACAGCAATTATCGCCTTTTGAAATAAAAGACCGGTTGGAGCATTATTTGCTATATGGTATGTACCCTGAAGTATTAGGTTTGAAAGACAGCAAAGCGAAGATCCGCCACTTGCGTGAATTGGCATCATCTTATCTATATAAAGATGTGCTTAAGCTTTCCAACATCCGAAACTCGGACAAAATAGCCAAGCTTCTGAAATTGCTGGCTTTTCAGGCCGGATCCTTGGTTTCACTGCACGAATTGGGTAAATCGCTTGAAATGAGCCACGAGACGGTCAATAACTACATCGATTTACTTGAAAAGGGCTTCATTGTCTTCCGCCTTTCCGGCTACAGCCGCAATTTGAGGAAAGAAATCACCAAGATGAATAAGGTTTATTTTTATGACAATGGCATAAGGAATGTGTTAATCGACAACTTTAATTCACTGGAATGGCGTCAGGATACAGGCGCGCTTTGGGAAAATTTTCTGATTTCGGAACGAATAAAAAAACTGGCATACGGTTCCCAGTTTGCAACTGCCTATTTCTGGCGCACCTATACCGGCGTTGAGCTTGATTATGTAGAAGAAAGTGCCGGGCAATTGCACGGCTATGAGTTTAAATGGAAATCCGACAAAGCAAAAACTCCCCCCACCTGGCTGGAAGCCTACCCCGATGCATCGTTCCAACTGATCAACAAGGATAATTTTATGGATTTTGTGGGTTAACTTTTTCTATGTTGGTCCAGGCATCATTATGGGCCGTCATCCCGTCACCACACCTTCCAGTCATTTGCAATATTCTCTAATCTGAACGCAGGGCGTTGGCGGCCTTCTGTGAGTTCGGGAACCTTTTGGGAAAGGTATTGCTGAAGCTCCGAGAGAATGATAGCGCCGTCCCTATTTCTATCCGCTTCTTTGTCGCGGAGGCCTTTGAGCAGGCAGTATGTAAAAACGCCGTTATGCCAGGCGCTTCCTTCCACAGCGTATTCTGCGGCGCCGGCGCTGGCGATAGCCGTTGCTCCGGAGCTGCGCCGCAGGTCGACAAAAAGGGATTTCATCAGCTCAAAGGAATTTTCGAGGCCGACTTGCGTAGTGGTCAACCCGGTATTAAAAGAACGAAAAGTCACATTTCCGCCGGTTGTTTTATTCTCGCGCGATACCGCCACGCTTTCCTTGTCGATTTCACCCGAATGGCAGGCATCCATGAGCATGAGTTTATTGCGGGCGGGGATGCCGTCGAGCAAAGATTCGAGGGATTCATAGGAGATGCCACGGCCCGAAGGATTAGCAAAATCGGTATCGTAGGTAGCCAGGTAGTAGTCGAGGCTATCGCTGATTAATCCGTGGCCGGCAAAAAAAACAATGACCTGGTCGTTTACCCCGGATTGTTCCAACCACCGTCTGATTTCGGGCAACTTGTCGCGGGTTATGTCCTGATCGGTGAATTTTTTTATTTGAATAGCGGCATAATCGGATTGTTTTTTCTCAAATAAGTCTGCTACATCAATGGCGTCTTTTGCGGCGTATTGGAGGTTCATTTCCGCTTGCGCATATTTAGAGGCGCCCAATACCGCCAAAAACAAGTTGGGTTTGGCAACCGGGGCGGTATAGTTGATTTCTACTTCTTCCAGCAGGCTTTCCAGGCCTTTTTCGTTGTAGCAGGAGATTTCAATTTTATTATTGCCGTAAGACAAAGGCACTGCGATATCCTGTACGGTTTCGCGTGTTTTTTTGCCGCGCAGTTCAATACCACGGACGCCAAACAGCGGTACATCGTTCACCCAAACATTGATGCGATCCAAATCGTATTGTTTATCGGATGCCTTCACTTGCAGGCTTATTAACGACTGGTTGGTTTCAAAGGGCAAGTCAGGGCTGCTAATCAGGAGTTCAGGCAGCCTGGCATCGGCAGATAATTGTTCCTGGCGGAAACCCATCTTCTTCACCCGTTTTTCGTAGGCCCTGCGGTAACTGTCGACCAATGCAGGGTCGGCGGTTCCCATCCGGGATAATACGATATCGGGCCGGTTGTAAATAAGGTCGAATTGCCGGAAAGGAAAAGAAGCATCGCTTTTATTAAAACGCACGGCATTTATTGCGTTTTTGGTGGCCAGGTAGTAGTTGTCGGGGGTATAGAGCAGGTAATCGTCGGCGCCTGTAAGCGTGAGCCGGTACAGTAGTTTTTTAGCGTCAACATCGACGATATTAATTTCCCCATCTGCATTTCTGATTAACATATAACGATCTATTACCGACACCATCATATCGGCCATAAACTCTACTCCCTTTATTTCGTGAGTGACACCTGCCAGGCCGCTTGTCAGGGCGTACTTTTTGTACAATATTCGATTTGAATTAGTACCGGAATAAAAGACGATCAGCGAATCTTCCTTTTCATTAAAAGAAAGCACATTTTGGAACATATTATCTTCGATTTTCAACTCAATTTTTGATATTAGTTTCAAATCCCGGCTTAATATATGCACTACATGACTGACTTTAGTTGTAGTCACCCTGTCCAGAATGGCCAGATATTGCCCCGAAGGCGATAGCTGGAAGTTGGTAACAGATTGAAAACTGCCAGAACATGCTTCGTATTTTCCGTTTGAAATATTCACCTTTCTCACTGAAAACCGAGTTTGCTCCGAATAATTCAGTTTTGTAAATTGAGCATTTTGATAAGCTGCTTTATCGCAATTATCTAAGGGTTGATTGCTGATATAATATAAATGCCGGCTGTCTTTAGCCCAAATAATTTCTGGAACTAAAGGCGAGCTGATACCAAGCGGCAAGGTTCCAATTTGTTCGCCATTCAGCACAGATCCGATATGAAGGTATTTGATATATTCATTTTCATTTGGATTTTCAGCGCTTTTCCACTTCATTATTGAAGCGGCAAAATAACCTCCTGCAGGTTCTACAGAGATGTTTTGAATGGTTGTATTACCGTCTATGTCGATTTGGGCAATCTGGCGTTTTCGAGAGTCTGCAATTGAATAAGTATTGATAGTGTATTTGTTATAAAATAAATAGCCCCCGTATATCAGATTTTCTCCGCGATTATCGATATAACAGAATTGAGCCGTATCAACTGGCAGGCGACTAACGGTGATATCCTTATCAATATGCAACGACCACACCCCTTTAGTGGTGGAAATCAATATTTTTTTTAAATCGGAATGCATAGTACTTCCCATTACCTGAAGCCCCTCCGAGTCGCTCTTTTTGATTTCCCTGTTTAATTTTCTATCCCAATATACCAGTTGGCCA
>JAEUUQ010000613.1 GCA_016787505.1 Saprospiraceae bacterium
AGAGGAATACACCGCGACCGCGTGCGCTATAAAGGCTACGGAAAAACCCGGCCTATCGCCACCAACCGCACGCCCGACGGCCGTGCCCAAAATCAACGCGTGGAAATTAAGGTGCTTGGGTTTAAGAAAGAGGGTAGGTAACCGGCTTTTTTTACCGGTCGGACCGTTTGGAACGGTCCGACCGGTACCAGAACGGTCCGACCGGTAAAAAAAAGGCCCCCCTCCTGTCTGCGGTGGAGAGAGGCTATCCCAAAAACCGATTAAGTGTCAAATATCTTATTTATTTTTCTATTTGTCTAGTATCACAACCTTTTTCACATCAGAAAAAATATCACTTTGTAAGCGGCATAGCAAAACGCCATTTGCCGGCAGCCCCTCCCTATCAATACGCCAATGGTGAAGGCCGGCTTCGTATTGCGCTTTTTGTCGCTTCAGCAACCTTCCCGACGCGTCCAGTATGTCCAGCGTAACCTGTTGACTAATTGGAATTTGGAATACTACATCCGCATGTTGGCTAAACGGATTAGGGCGAATAGTCATCCATGCTTTGTTATCAGTGGGCGCTTCCTGGGTGAAGTCGAGGGCGACAAGCCCAGTATTTAGTAGTCCGTCATCTCCCCACCAATACGCTTCCGGATTCAGTCGGGATGGGGGTGCTATTTGTAGCGCCTCGCTAAGTTTCATCGACTTGAGCGCTGTAAATTCCATTTCAAAAACAGGCTGCCGGGCTGTGCCCTGGGCATTCCAACTCAGCAAAGCGAGTCCTTCTGAGGTGCGTTGCAACCCCCAATAGCCCGGCGGCGCTTCGCTCTGGTCGGGGATGCCTAGCCACTGCAATTCAGCGGGATTCCAGGAAATGCCAAGCTGGCAGCCGGCAACGGGAAACGAAGCCGCAAAGCTAACGCGGTATGTCTGTCCTTCTACAAGCCATTCATCAGTTGCCTGCAGTAGCAAAGCCTGCGAGGTATTGCGCGATTCGAGCGAAAGAAAACCTGCCGGGTCGGCGCTGCCGTTGACATCGCCAATTTTGATGCCCACAAAGTGGATCATCGTATCGCTATCGAGCGTTTCGAGGATGACGCTTTCGGGGAAGTTTTCCTGGAACGGGTTGGCGGTATCAGGGAATACATATTGCTCCGGTACAAACCGCCAGGAGGTATTGGCGCCAAATACCGTGTCAATATTCAGGATCACACGTCTGATTGCAATAACATCCTGCGTGGAAATTGTGCCCGAACGGTTGGCGTCGGCGGCTATGATTTTGTAAGGTGTAGGCAGAAGTTGCGTGCCCAGAATATGCCGGGTAATAAATACCAGGTCGAGCGTGGTTACTCCGTTGTCGTGGTCGATGTTTTTTCCGGGTTCTACTTTATAGCCGTCGGCTTGGGGTAGATTGGGGAAGGCATACAAGCCATCGATGCCCGTGGTATCGCTGCCGGCAAGGGGGCCGGTGAGCACTACCCGTGCTTCGGCGACGCCCTCTCCTTCTTCATTAAGTACGTGGCCTTCGATTTTCCACAAATCGGCGCACAAGGGCAAGGGCGCTTCTACGGATACAATAGCCTGACAGGAAGCCTGTTGACCAGAAGCGTTTACGCCCCATACTTCAAGGGGGTGTAAGCCAAGAGAATCGCAGTTGTACAAAATATCCGTAATAGTCCCTGCCTCGTCGAATGAGAAAAAGATGACACCGCAGTCTTCAACCGATTGCGCTATTAATGCCTCGGCAGCGACGAGGGCGCCGTTTTCATTGGGCAGGGTGACTACGAGCGTATCCAGACATTGGAGTTGCGGGGGCGTGCAGTCTTGTATGCTGAAAGGCAACATATACTGCGACAAATTGCCGCAAGCGTCAAACACGCTGACAAAAATAGAGTGGTCGCCTTCCGGATAAGCGCCTTCGATGAGGTAAAACCCGTTACCCTGGTCGGTGAGCGTGCCGAACACGTCGGTTACAATATCGTCATTATACAAATTGAGGCTATGGAAAAGCGTCACCTCGCCTTCGCAATCATCTTCGACCGTAAACTGCAGGCTAAGCTCGCCGGTGCAATTATCGGCATTGACGCATACGGGCGCCAGCGTATCGTAGGTAACCCGGGCCGGAAAGGGGTCGTACACGTAAATAAATTGTTCGTACACATAATAACCGGTAGAGGGCCCCATGTCGATGTCGCCGCCGAGTAACACGCGGTAAATGCGGTTGCCGTCGGAGCGAATCGTATAGCTATCCCCAACTTCGTCGTCAAAATCGGGGCCGTCGCGGCGCTCGAGGGGGAACGGGTTTGAAACGCCGTCGTATTCGCACCAGTTCACCACGTGGTGCAAGCGCTTGATCTGATAACAACTGGGATGGCCGGGATCGGTGAGTATTTCATGGGTGACAAAAGCTTCAACGCTATCGCAACCGGCGCCAAGCAGGCCAAAATTGGGAAACGACAGGGCGTCGCAATTGACTTCCGCGTCTTCCGCTACTACCAATGTATAATTGTAAACAGGCTGGATGGTGATGGTTTGCGTTACCACACGGGGTTGATTAAAGGGGTTGTCGGTGGCCGTCCAGGTGCGCGTCAGGGCGCCGATGCCGCAGAGGTCAACATCCTCCACTACTTCGAAATCGACCGTAAAATTGCAATTATCGCCAAAAACGGGCGCATTAAAAGCTCCGTTCAGATAGGAACTATAATCGGCTGAACACGGAATGTTGATATTTGGGGCCACGCCACTCACTACGTAAGGGCGCACGCGGTCGCCCACATCAACAGTAGCCTGGCATTCATTGAAATTGCCATAACAGTCGGTAGCACGCAAAACCACATCTACCACATCATTGGTGCAGTAAAAATCGATTTTATCGCGAAACAGGCTGTCAGGTTCTTCCAGCAACTTGATTTTTAAGCTATCCAGGCAGCATTCATCGCGACTGCCCTCGTCGATATCTTCGGGAAATAAACTGCCGTAGCCGATAGAATTCAGCGATATATTCAGACTCACATCGCAAATCATGACCGGCGGCAGTTCGTCTTTCACGTTAAGCGTACCGCTCAGGGTACTCACATTTCCACAGGCATCAGTAGCTTCGTAGATAATTTCGTGGTCGCCCAGGGGTAGTCCCGGCGGCGGAATATTGGCGCCGGCAGCGCCATCAACCCCATTTACGTAAATGGCTTCGCCCAAGGGAGTATATATCCTTACAGAAACGGCATTACAAGGGTCATCTACTAACGGCGCCGGGATAAACCCGAGGGAAGTACACTCGCCGGTACCGCTTGAAAGATAAGATTCGGTGGCGATCACCGCCACGGGGTCGGCGCTGATAGTGGGCGGCGTATCATCCAGCACCCTGATGATTTGCAGGTTGTCGTTGCCCTGGCCGTCCAGGTTAAAAAACGTATTTCCACACACATCGATTACAAACCAGGTGCGCAGGATTACAAAGCTGGTACTGGGGTCGCCGCAAAATTGCAGGGTATCGTCCTGATAGGAATAAATCATACTACAAAGCGACTCAGTGACCAGGTTGGGCAACCCGGCTTTATCGGCTGCGGCATTGGTAATAGACGGATCTGCCTGATATTCTTCACAGGAAAAGATCACATCGGAGGGAAAAACCAGTTGCGACTGGTTGCCCCGCGCAATATTGATCGTCTGCAACTTAGTGCGCATATTACCGACCGCATCAACGGCCTTCCAGGTGCGATAAATGCGGGCACGGGGGTTGCCGCAGGTATAGTATTGCCACTGGTCGGTATACGTCAGGGTTACGTTGGTACAATCCGTGGCGGTAGCCATCCCCGTTTCTTCGGGTTCCCAGGAGCCGTAGCAGGGTATCGTAATGTCGGGCGGAGCGTTGAGGGTAGGCTGTGTGAGGTCTTTGACATTGATATTGGTAGTACAATACAGGCCGCTGCACTCATCGTGCACAACCCCCAGCAGGGTTTGTCCTGCGTATTGGGCGGGGATAGTAGTGCCCAGGTTCACGCCGTTTTGCGTAAGCACTTCTGCATAATAAAAATCGAGTACAGGCGGGGTGTTCGACAAAAGCAATTCGGGGATCACATTGACCACGCAGGAGGTCGGGTTTAGGGCGATATTAATGCTGGTATTGCAGGCAAGGCTTTGGGTAGAGCTTTGTAAATATACGTTTTGCTCAACGGTTATGGAACATCCCGTTTGGTTGGCAGCCGTATCGGGTTGAGTACCTGCATTAAAAGTGTAGCGCACCCGGTAGTTGCCGGCGCCTAATTGGGAGGGCGAAAATACTTGTGTGATGTAGTTGGAATTGTCCGACAACCGGGTTATCGACCAAAATTCGGATACGGGGTTGAGGGGAAAAAAGTTATTGTCGAACGGGGAGGTAGCTTCACCGAAAAGCACAATATTGGGTGCGTTATCGCAATAGGCATCGTCGAGGTTGGGAATTTCGGGATCGGGGTAATAACAGGTATTCACGACCGGGCCGAACTGTTGGTTGGGATAAGCCGCCGGCGCTTCTGCCACGGCATAATACCCATTGGCATCGCGATGAGCAAATCGAAGAACGTAAACTCCGGTGGAACCTATTTCCGGAATGAGGGTGCCCGGAAAGATCGGTGTCAATGTAACCGGATGCAAAACGCCCGCAGACTGGTATACCCGCCAGGTTTGTCCAGGCACGCCGGTAGCGACGATCAGTTGGTCGTCAAACACACCGGCATTGGATTGGGAGCCGTTCGGGATGGGCGACAAGGTGCGGCACGAACAGGGTGTAATGATGTCTACAGTGCCGTCGTCGTTGAGGTCGAGGCCGTTTGCCGGTATCGAGTTGAGATTTTCAAACGGCGCCACGAAATTGCCCGGCGTGGCAAATTGTACCATATCAGGGGGATAGACTGCCGCGTAGGCGTTTTTATTTATAAAAAACAACCCGCAGCATGCCAGAATTAAGCAAGTATATTTAGGCATAGCACTTCTCCTTTAATGCAAAAATAAACACGATAGCAATTGGCAATTAGCCATTTGCATATAGGAATAACGCAACAACGCTTACTCAGTTTAGCGAAAAACAAGTGTGGTGGTGCATTGGGTTAAGGGCATGGACATAGTGCCAGGGCGGGACAAAATGGAGTGTTTTGCCGTTCATATGCTCATAGGATTTAGGGATGACAAAAAAAACTCTATAAGCAAAGTTAGAAAAAAAAAGATATATCAAATAAAAAAAACCGCAATAAGCCGAGTCATTGCGGTTTCCAGTTATAATTCAACGGCTAAATGTTGAGTGCCCTTAAAAATTATTGTTCATGTGATGAGGGTACGTCAGCATTCGTTTTTCCAAGTTTGTGCGCTACGGCATAAATGCGCAGCAAGCGGTGGTGGTTGAGGCAATAAAATACTTCACCATCGTTACATGTCTTGTGGTAAACGAGCCTGGCCCCCATCAAACTGCACAAGCGATCTTCGATCTCTTCTGCATCGATGGCCAATTGCAGGGAAAGTTCCAACAATCTCATCATACCGTTTTCGCGAAGCGCTTCAATAATGGCATTGTTTCTGCAATCCGTAAGTGATTGAAGCACAGACCAGGCATTTTCCAAAACCTGGTTACTTGTTTGGGTCATAGTGTTCCAAAGATACATATGCAAGATGTTTGCAAGGGTTTACCTGTAAAAGAGAGCCTCTCAAAGCCCTTTCAAGTATTTGGGAATATGTATCTATACAAAGCATTGTACGTGAATGCCGGCATTATGTTTCAGTTGAAAAAAAAAATTTATAATTTATAATCTTTCTCATACCGGTTCGAAATGGGCTGTAAAATGGCGGAGGAATTTCATTTCCTGGATGATGCGGTAACCACGGGCTTTTTCGCGTTGTTGCAGCACTTTTTCGAATACTTCTGCCACATAATCGATATGGCTTTGGGTATATACCCGCCGGGGAATGGCCAGCCTCACCAATTCGCGAGTTGCGGGGATGAGGTTGCCGGCGTCGTCGTATTTGCCGAACATCACCGAGCCGATTTCTACTGATCGCACGCCGCCGATGAGAAATAATTCGCACACCAGCGATTGGCCGGGATACTGATGCACAGGGATGTGGGGGTATAACCTGTGGGCATCCACATAAACTGCATGGCCGCCGATGGGGTACAAAACCGGAATTCCCAGCTTCCTGATTTTATTGCCCAGATAAGCTGTGCTGCTGATGCGGTAGTGCAGATAATCGGCGTCGAAGCCTTCTTCGAGGCCCACCGCGATAGCCTCCATATCGCGCCCTGAAAGTCCGCCGTAAGTAGTAAACCCTTCGGTGATAATGAGCATAGAGGTGCAGGCATTGGCCATGTCGCCATGGCGAAGTGTGAGGAAGCCCCCCATGTTTACCAGCGCGTCTTTTTTTGCGCTCATCACGCAGGCATCGGCCAGGTCGCACATCGCCCTGCCGATTTCCAGGTAGGAATATTGCTCCATGCCGGGTTCCTTGTGGCGCACGAAGTAGCTGTTTTCCGCCAGCCGACACATATCGAGGATAAAGAGGATATTTTCTTTTCTGCAAATATCGGCTACTGCCCTGGCATTGGCCATGCTCACCGGCTGGCCGCCGCCGCTGTTGTTGGTCACGGTAAGAATCACCCCGGCAATATTTGACACGCCGTATTCGTGGATGGCTTGCTCCAGCTTGTCGAGGTCGAGATTTCCCTTGAAAGGCACATCGCTATCTTCGTCGGCTGCTTCCTGGCAGGGCAAATCGATCGCTTTTGCGCCGGTGTATTCAATATTGGCGCGGGTGGTGTCGAAGTGGGTATTCGAAATGAATACTTTGCCGGGGCCCCCGAGATAACTGTACAATATGCGTTCGGCGGCCCGCCCCTGGTGTGTAGGCAGGATATAAGGCATACCCGTAACCCGGTGCACGGCCTCCTCAAAGCGCTCCCAACTCGAAGCGCCGGCATACGACTCGTCGCCCATCATGATGCCCGCCCATTGGCGGTTGCTCATGGCCGATGTGCCCGAGTCGGTCAGCATGTCAATGAGTACTTCACTGGAGGAAAGCAGAAAAGGGTTGTACCAGGCCTTTTCGAGGTATTTGATCCGCTCGGCTTCGGTGCTCATGCGCAAGGGCTCCACCATTTTGATGCGGAAGGGTTCGATGGTAGTTTTGAATGACATATGGTTGATTATCTGGTATGGCCGAAAGTAAAGATTTTTTTTTATCCGGGCGATGAGGAAAGTCGGTTGTCGGTTCTCCGTTCTCCGTTCTCCGTTGTCGGTTGTCCGTTATCGGTTCTTTTTTATCTTTGCTAATTATATTTAGGTAGAGAACAGAAAACAGAGAACAGAGAACAGAGAACAGAAAACAGAGAACAGAAAACAGAAAACAGAGAACAGAAAACAGAAAACAGAGATATCATGCCAATAAGAATGGAAAAAGACCCCGCACAGGAAAGCGGTGGAGAAAAACGTCAACAGGGAGGGCAAGGCGGCTCAGGGCAAAATCCTTTGCTCAAGCTGCTGCCATTTCTTTTATTATTTATTTTTAAAAAACCTAAACTGCTGATACCCCTGCTGGCCATTGCAGCCGTTTGGTATTTTTTCCTGGGGGGTAAAGAAATGTTCGGCGGCGGCGGTATGCCTGCCGAAGACTCCTTTAGCCTGGGCGCCACGCTCGACCAGGAGCGCTTCGACAAAGCGGAAGTTTTTGAACCCCTGGCCTACGGTTACAGCGGCAACAGCCTGCCCGAAGCCGCCTCTTTGCGCAAATACTGCCCCAAACCGCTGCACCAGGGTCGCCAGGGTTCTTGCGTAGGTTGGGCCAGCGCATACGCAGCCCGCACGATCCTGCAGGCCCGCGCCACAGGCAACGACCCCAACAACATCGCTTTTAGTCCGGCTTACCTTTACAACCAGATAGCCCTCGAAGGCTGCCAGGGAGCGTACATGCTCGAGGCTATGAAAACTATGAAAGACCGGGGCGCCCTGCCGCTCAAGCAATTCGGCTACGACGACAGCACCTGCGATAATTACCCCAGCGACCGCGCAGTGGATGTAGGCCGCCAGTTTACTATCAAAGGCTATAACCGCCTTACGCTCAACCACGATAATTATACGCCCGATATTATGGCTATCAAACAAAACCTGGCCCAGGGAGCGCCCGTGGTGATTGGCATGATGGTAGGCGGTTCGTTTATGAGCAATATGCGAAACCAGAAAATGTGGACACCCTCGCAGCGCGATTACGCAATGTCGGGTTACAGCGGCCACGCCATGTGCGTGATCGGCTATGACGATAATATGCAGGGCGGCGCTTTTCAATTAATGAACAGTTGGGGAGAAGAATGGGGCGACCGCGGGTTTGCCTGGGTACCATACCCCGCTTTCGAGCACTTTGTGAAGGAAGCCTACGGCCTTTACCCTATGGGCAGCAGCCAACAGTTTGACCCCGCAAAGATGGCCGTAGAATTCGGCCTGCTCGATATTAACACCCAAAATACGATCGCACTCCAGCAAAAGGAAGATATAGTTTTCCAAACGGTCAAGCCTATCCGCAAAGGCGATAAATTTAAGGTACTGGTAGCCAACTCTATCGAATGTTATATTTACGTCTTCGGTCAGGAGACCGACGGTTCGAGCTACGTGTTGTTCCCCTATACCGACAAACATTCGCCTTATTGCGGCATTACGGGCACGCGACTGTTTCCCAAGGATTATTCTATGAAAGCCGACGAACTCGGCTCTACCGATTATATGGCGGTGGTGGTTTCCAAAACTGCTATCGATTTCAAGCAGTTTAATAAGGCCCTCAATATGAGTACCCAACGTACATACGCCGGCAAACTCCGCGAGGTGCTGGCCTATCAGCGTATCACTGATGTGAAATTCCAGGCCGGCAAAACAATCGCTTTCGAGGCTAATGCCAAGGATAAAAATGCGGTGGGCGTGGTGATTGCGTTGGAGAAACGGTGAAATCAGTTGTGAGTTGTAGGTTGTAGGTTGTAGAAAACATAGAACCTACAACTTACAACCTAGAACCCACAATCACCACCGCCAAACATCAAGGTGTTTCACAAAGATTTTGGCCAGGTTGCGGGCGTCGTCGATGCCGCGATGGGGGGTACCGGTAAATTCAAACCCCTCGGCCGTGAGGGCTGCTTTGAGGCCGCGGCGGGTGCGCAGGCGTTTGATATCGTGGTATTGTTGCTTGAGGTTGATATGTTGTTCGGCCCAGTCATCCTCCATATCGTGCAGGCGGCAATCCTGGATGAGCATTTTTTTATCAAAACTACCCCAGGAGCAGAGCAGGTACTCCTCGTCAAAAACCTCGGCCCAATCCTGAAAGGCTTCAATAACGGATGGAAAAGTAGCGGCGCGTTCTACGTCGGATTGCTTGATAGAGGTGAGTTGCTGGCAGAACAGCGACAATTGCGGGTGAATAACCGGTTTGATAAACTTCGAAAAGGCGCCTTCCACTTCACCGTAGCGGTTGAGTTTGATCGCCCCTATTTCGATGATCTCCTGTATCATCGTGGGGGGCCGGCCCTCCCAGCACGTAGCTTCCAAATCGTAAATAATAAAATTCATAAGTACCCGTCATTAAACGATTCCTTCCTCCAACACTTCCATGTCGGCTACTTTTTTCCAACTGATCTTTTTATGTAAATCGTAATTCTCCAGCCGGTTGTGGTAAAAGTATAACAAATTGAAGCTGTCGCTCACCAAATGGCCTTTTTTATTAAACCGCAGGGGTTTGGCTATGTGGTAAGTGCCCAGGCGGTCTACACCGTCTTTGATAATCTCGGCAACGGGCAAACCAAGGCGTTCCGACAATTGGATGTCGCCTTGTTTTTCCATTTGAAACAACACACCAAGCAGTTGTTCGATAGTATCTTCCAGTTGTTCCATGGGGAAAATATATTCCTCTTCCGGAAGGCGCAACAGGCCGTACAAGTCGAGTTTGAGGTTTTGGCGCTTGAGCAGTTCGAAAGCGGCAAAAGCGGTGAGGTGGCTGCTCAATACCACATTGTCTTTGTAGTAGCGGTGTACAATTTTTTCAGCCAGCATTTTGGTGTATTCCGACTCGCGCTGGAGGTCTTCGGTAACCTTTTTATTGGTAATAAAATACGACCTCACATCGATGGCGTTGCCATACATATCAAAACTATTACCCTGATCATCAACAGGATTGCCCAATACATCCATCGGCCGGCCGAATGACAAAGTGACTTCGTTGCCCTCCGAGAAAAACAACCAGGTGAACTTGACGACGTTCCAAAAGCTGTAGTGTTCTTCCTTTGATTTGAGATAGCGCTCTTTGCCCATCTGCTGCAGTTGCTGCTCGATCAGAAATTGGCCTTCCAGTACGCAGTGATACCCCAGCACCAAGGGCACGATGAATATTTTGGTGTCTTTGCCCGACTCGAACAGCGAACGCTGGGCTTCCATCACCGAACCCAGCAAACCCAGTTTGAGTTTGTTTTCGAGCATGCCCGAACGCGAGCGGGTGCCGCCCGGAAAAAACAGACTATTTGTACCCCGCTGGATCGACAGGTTGGACATGGCCTTGAGCGTCTCGAGATAAATGGCGTTTTTTTTGCGCCGGTCTACCCGGTATGCACCAAGGCGGTTCATAAAATAAGCGGTATAACCGGTATTGTACAAGTTGAGGCCCGCTCCGTATGAAAAAGAAGGCAGCCCCACAAACATATCCAGCGCATAACCGATAAGGATAGAATCGAGATTGCTGGAATGCGTGGGCACGATGATCACCGTGCCTTTTTTCATCAACTCCCGCACCTGTTCTACCTGCCCCCTCACGATCATGTGGTCGGCCAGGCGGCGACGTCCTCCCAACAGACCCTTAATATTTTTTGCGCCGACGGTATTGAGCAACCGGGTAAAGAAAAAAGTGAGAAAACGCCTGGCAAAGAGGAAAGTCTTAATCCCAAACGTGCCCACGATCTCTTCTGAATAGCGGTGAATGATCAGGCGCAGAATTTCTTCGTTGCTTTTGGCCGCCTCCATCTCGCCGCGGTCGAGCGAAGTAGATACCAGCTTTTTGCTGATGCGCCTCCAGAATTGCCGCTCATTGGGAGGGTCTACCTTCCAGGGCTCTTCTTTGATGCGGATGCGCTCCATGAAGATCGTCTTGGCAATCAGATCGCTCACCTGCGCTGAAGGCTGGTGCAGCAGGCGGCGCAGGGTAAATTCGTCGATCTCCTGTACAAACCGCCTGCGGTCATCGTGAAGTTTGTATATCGGCCAATCCTCGATATCGGGGATTACGTGCGGATATATTTTTGTGCCCTCACTCATCGGCCTTGTTTATGTTGGCAATATAACCGAGTATGTCTTCACGCCCCAGATTTGTGAGGGCGGATGTGACAAAATGCTGCGGCAGCGTTTCCCAGTGCTGGAGCAAGGCTTTCTGAAAAAGTTCTATCTGGCGCTGGCATTGCAATTTTGACATCCGGTCGGTTTTGGTAAATAATAAAACAAACGGCACTCCTTTTTGCCCCAGCCAGTTCACAAATTCAAGGTCGATTTTTTGTGGGGGGATATTGGCATCTATTAACACAAATGCGCACTGCAAAGTTTTTCGTTCTAACAAATATTGTTCTATCATTTTTCCCCAGCTATCGCGGGTTTTCTTGGATACCTTGGCAAAGCCGTAGCCGGGCAGGTCAACCAGGTACCAGGTCTCGTTGATCAGGTAGAAATTGAGTGTCTGGGTTTTGCCGGGTTTATTCGACACCCTGGCCAGTTCTTTACGGTTGCACAGCATGTTGATGAGTGACGACTTTCCCACATTGGAGCGCCCGATAAACGCGTATTCCGGTTTACCGTCTTTTGGACAAATCGCCTCCCGCGGAAAACTGCCCATATATGCTGCCGACTTGATATTCATACCTGCTGTGTCGCTATTGAACCGCAATATAGGATTTTGTAATTTTGTTTGGGCATCTGTTATAATAGATAATGGGTGTGTTTTCGTTCTTCTAATAAATAAAACTGACATGAAAAATCGACTCTTCATTTGCCTTATCCTCGTGATGAGCGCTCTGGCAGTGCAAGCGCAGCTTCGCGTGGGCCTCAAGATAGGGCTCAGTACCACTGACATACAAGGCGAAGACCTCAGCATCCTGGAACCCGGCGGCGCGCAGCGTTTCCGGCTGGCCCTCGAAGAGGCTAAATACGGCATCCATGGCGGCGTGGTTATCAGATGGCAAAAAAACAAATTTGTGCTTCAGCCCGAAGTCAATTTCAACTCTTCGAGTGCCGAATACCAGTTTGACGACTTGCAGAACCCCTCGAACAGCGGTATCAGAACGGA
>JAEUUQ010000040.1 GCA_016787505.1 Saprospiraceae bacterium
CCGTTTTTCATAACTGCTTGTTTTTCAGTATTTGAAAAACACAGAATATTATCAAAAAAAGTAAATCCAATTTCCTTAAACGAAACAAAGTACATACCTTTGCACCGGCTTTTGAAAACCCTTTATCAATGGTTAGAGTGAATCGCAAAATCGGCTTTGTGTGGGCTATAGCAGCCGGGTTATTGTGGGCGGCATCGCCTCTATTCGCACAAGAACACGGACAGGAGCAAAACGGGCATACCACCGGAGAAACGCACGAAACCCATAGCGAAGGCCATGGCGAATCGGATGGGTACGACGCGGTGGGCACGGTGATGAACCACATTGCCGATGCCAACGAATTCCACGTGTGGTATAATACGCATATTGCGTTGCCCTGCTTTTTGTACGCACCTGCGCAGGGCTGGTCGTTTTTCTCCTCTGGCAAATTCGAGCACGGCCACAAAGCCATCGACGGCTATGTGCTCAACCACGGACGCGTAAACCGCGTAGCCGACCCCGCTTTCCCCAAAGGCGAAGTACACATCGAGGGTATTACCCACCAGAAAGATACCGTCCTTAAGGCCGGAAAAGAAAAAGTAGTCGACGTTTATTTCGCGACCTACGAAGGCAAATCGTGGCTTCTCGACAAGCCCAGCACGCTCGACGGCGGCTTTTTGGGCGGGGGAATAACCTCGTTTTACGATTTCTCTATCACCAAAAACGTCTTTACGATGTTGCTGGCTGCCGTCTTGCTCGTTTTCTTATTTACGGCAGTAGCCCGCGGGTATCGCCGCAACGAAGGCAAAGCGCCCAGCGGCATCCAGTCGTTTTTCGAGCCGTTTTTTGTGTTTATCCGCGATGAAGTATCCAAACCCATGATCGGCGAAAAGCACTACGAACGCTTCCAGCCTTATATCATGACCTTGTTTTTCTTTATATTGTTCTGCAACCTGCTGGGTTTGGTACCGTTTTTCCCGGGTAGCTCCAACGTAACCGGCAACCTGGCCGTAACGCTCACCCTGGCGGTTTTCACCTTTCTCGTGGTGAGCCTCAACGGCAACAAACACTACTGGGAGCACGTATTCTGGATGCCCGGTATCCCGGCATGGGTAAAAATCATCCTTACGCCGGTAGAAATCCTGGGTTTGTTCCTGCGTCCCTTTTCACTCATGATACGATTGTTTGCCAATATATCGGCCGGGCACATTATCATACTGAGCCTCATCGGTCTTATTTTCCTTTTTGGCAAAAACGGGGAATCTGTAGGCGGAGCCGTAGCAGGCGGTATCATTGGCGGCTTGTTTACTGTTTTTATGAACCTTATTGAATTGCTTGTGGCATTTTTGCAGGCGTTTATCTTCTCTATTCTGACCGCATCTTATATAGGTTCGGCAGTAGAAGATCACCACCACCACGAGCACGAAGAAGCGCATTAATATTTTTTTTACACCAATAAATATCTCACACAATGGGAGCAATTGGAGCTGGAATCGCAGCATTAGGTGCAGGCCTCGGCGTAGGTCTGATCGGTAGCCAGGCTATGGCCGCTATCGCTCGTCAGCCGGAAGCTGCCAACGACATTCGCGCTAACATGATCTTGACCGCAGCCCTCGTGGAAGGCGCCGCGCTGTTCGCAATCGTTGTTGGCCTGTTGGCCGGTTAATGCACCGAAAAATCAGGCCGGGAATGCAGCGGTTGGCTGCCTGCCCGGCCGCCCTTTTTAACCTTTATTATTAAAGACTTGCTATGACCGCGATATTTTTTCTTGCCGACTTCTCTGTAATCAAACCCGATCCGGGTCTGATTCTCTGGACTTCGCTGATTTTCATTTTCCTGTGGTTTTTCCTCGGTAGAATGGCCTTCCGCCCCATTCAGCAAGCCCTCAAGAAAAGGGAACAAGACATCCAAAGCTCGCTGGATGAAGCCAAACACGCCCGCCAGGAAATGTCGAACCTGAAGGCTGAAAACGAAAAACTATTGGCCGAAGCCCGCGAAGAACGCGCCCGCATGCTGAAAGAAGCCAAAGAAGCCGGCGATAATATAATCAGCAAGGCCAAGGAAAAAGCCAAAGAAGAAGCCGTACTGATTATGGCCAGCGCCAAACAGGAAATCCAAAACCAACGCATGGCGCTTATTACCGATCTGAAAAACCAGATCGGACTCTTGGCTATCGACGTGGCGGAGAAGGTACTCCGCAAAGAACTCAAACAGGATTCCGAGCAGACCAAGTACATCAATACGCTCGTAGACGAAATTAAACTCAACTAAGCGCCATGTCGGTACAAAGAATCGCATCTCGCTACGCCAAGTCGCTACTCGACCTGGCTGTCGACCAAAATAAACTGGAGCGCGTACTCGAGGATGTACAATCATTCCAGGAAGTATCGAAAATTCGCGATTTTAAGTTGATGATTAAAAGTCCGGTTATCCATGCCGCTAAAAAGGCGGATATCATGACGAAGCTCTTTGGCGATAAATATGATAAACTGACGATGGCTTTTCTGCACATTTTGTGTACCAAAGGCCGCGAAGCTTATTTGCCCGAAATCGCTGTCGAATATATCGATCAATACAAAAAGCTCAAACGGATTTCTGAGGTGAAAATCATTTCAGCCAACCCGCTGAGCGATGCCGCTGTGAAGGCTATTCACGACAAACTGAAGTCGAGCAGCTACACGAATGACAACGTAGAAATCACTACCGAAGTAGACCCCGATCTGATCGGCGGTTTTGTCATTCAGTTTGACGACAAACTCTACGACGCCAGTATTGCCAACAAGCTCAACGACTTGCGCAAGGAGTTTGATGAAAACCTGTACATCTCGCAAATCATGGCCCGATAACCGGGCTTTGAGGCGTTTTTATATGTTGTAAATTCTATTTTAACGATTCAAATATCTTTCGATATGGTAGATGTTAAACCCGATGAAATATCAGCGATACTGAAACAACAGCTATCTGGTTTCAGCTCGGCAGCCGAACTCGAAGAGTACGGCACCGTACTACAGGTGGGCGACGGTATCGCCCGCGTTTACGGCCTCAACAAAGCACAGGCCGGCGAGTTGGTGGAGTTTGAATCCGGCGTGCAAGCTATTGTGCTTAACCTCGAAGAGGATAACGTGGGCGTGGTACTCATGGGCGCCAGCGACGGCATCCGCGAAGGCTCGCGCGTACACCGCACCGGCAAAATCGCTTCTATCTCCGTAGGCGAAGGGTATGTGGGTCGCGTAGTGAATCCCCTCGGCCAGCCTATCGACGGCAAAGGCGAGATAACCGGCACGAAATACGAAATGCCCCTCGAACGCAAAGCCCCCGGCGTTATTTTCCGCCAGCCGGTTAGCGAACCGCTCCAAACAGGTATCAAAGCTATCGACGCGATGATCCCCATCGGCCGCGGCCAGCGCGAATTGATTATCGGCGACCGCCAAACGGGTAAAACGGCTATCGCCCTCGATACGATCATTAACCAGCGCGAATTCTACGAGCGCGGCGCCCCGGTTTACTGCATCTACGTAGCTTCAGGCCAAAAAGCGTCTACGGTTGCTCAGGTGGCCCGCACCCTCGAAGAAAACGGCGCCATGGCTTATACTATTATCGTCTCCGCTTCGGCTTCCGACCCGGCGCCGCTGCAGTTCTTCGCGCCTTTCGCCGGCGCCGCTATCGGCGAATTTTTCCGCGATACAGGCCGCCCCGCACTTATCGTGTACGATGACCTCTCCAAGCAAGCCGTAGCCTACCGCGAGGTGTCGCTGCTGTTGCGCCGCCCTCCGGGACGCGAAGCATACCCCGGCGACGTGTTCTACCTCCACTCTCGCCTGCTCGAGCGCGCCGCAAAGGTGATCGCCAATGATGACATCGCCCGCAATATGAACGACCTGCCCGATTCGCTCAAAAATGCCAAAGACAAAGAGGGCAAGCCCCTGGTAAAAGGCGGCGGCTCGCTTACGGCATTGCCCATCATCGAAACTCAGGCCGCCGACGTTTCGGCTTATATCCCGACCAACGTGATCTCTATTACCGACGGTCAGATATTCCTCGAAACCAACCTCTTTAACTCCGGTATCCGCCCCGCTATCAACGTGGGTATCTCGGTATCGAGGGTTGGGGGCAACGCCCAGATCAAGTCGATGAAAAAGGTGTCCGGCACACTCAAACTTGACCAGGCTCAGTACCGCGAATTGGAAGCTTTCGCTAAGTTCGGCTCCGACCTCGACGCTTCTACTACCGCTGTACTTGAAAAAGGCAAACGCAACGTGGAAATCCTGAAGCAGCCGCAGTATTCGCCCGTTTCGGTAGAAAAACAAGTGGCTATTATCTACCTCGGCACCCAGGGCCAGCTGCGCAATGTGCCCGTTGAAAAAGTACGCGAATTCGAGGAGATTTTCCTGCTGAAATTGGAGCAACTTCATCCCGATGTGCTCAATAACTTCAGGGATGGCAAACTCGAAAAAGCAGACCTGCAACTCGTAGAAAAACTGGCCGGAGAATTGTCGGCTCAGTATAAGAAATAATCGTTCTTAAATGTCATCAATCCAATGGCTGGCAGTTTAAAAGAAGTTCGCGAACGCATCAAGTCGGTGCAAAATACGCAGCAGATCACCAAAGCCATGAAAATGGTGTCGGCGGCCAAGCTGCGCCGGGCGCAACAGGCTATTCAGCAAATGCGCCCCTACGCCGACAAGCTCAACCAGATGCTGCGCAATATCCTCTCCAACCTGGAGGGCGATGCCGATACCTCTTTTGGCATGGTTCGCCCCGTGGAGAAGGCTTGTATCGTGGTGGTCACTTCCAGCCGCGGTCTCTGCGGCGCCTTTAATACCAACGTGATCAAATTGGCCGTGCGCGCTATCGACGAAAAGTACAGCCGCGTACGTGCAGCCGGCAATCTTACGATTGTTTGTGTGGGTAAAAAAGGCTACGACTTTTTCCGCCGCCGCTACCGCGATTGTAATGTGGTGGGCGATCACGTCGATCTCAGTACCGACCTCAGCTTCGACAATGTATCTACGGTGGCTCGCTCACTGATGGCAGCTTTTGAAAATAGAGATTTCGACGCTATCGAAGTAGCCTATGGCCGATTCAAAAATGCCGCCACGCAATTTCCCGAACTCGACCAGTTTCTGCCCGTCGCCAAACAAAAACACGAAGCAGATAGCAAAGCCAAGGCCAATTATATCTTCGAACCCGATATGGCCAGCCTGCTCAACTACCTCGTGCCCAGCATCCTGCAAACGCAGTTTCACAAATATCTGCTCGATACGAATGCTTCTGAGCACGGCGCCCGCATGACGGCAATGGACAAAGCCACGGAAAACGCCGAAGACCTGCTCCGCAACCTGCGCATTAGCTATAACAAAGCCCGCCAGGAATCGATCACTAAGGAAATCCTCGAGATCGTAGGCGGCGCCGCAGCCCTGGAAAATGGGTAATTGATGTGCTAATGTGCTGATTTGCTGATTTGCTAATTTGCTAATTTGCTGATATTGATTTTTAATTATTAATTATCAGCACATTAACTCATCAGCACATCAGCACATTAACTTATCAGCACATTAGCACATCAGCATATGTTCATTATCCCCGCCATAGATATTATTGCAGGCAAATGCGTGCGGCTATCGCAGGGTGATTATACCCAGGTGACCGAATACCACGCCGATCCCCTTGAGATAGCAAAGCAATTTGAAGGCGCCGGCCTGCAACGCCTGCACCTCGTTGACCTCGACGGGGCTCGCTCGGCACGCATAGTGAATTACCCCGTGCTGGAACGCATTGCCTCAAATACAAACCTGCATATCGATTTTGGCGGCGGCATCAAATCGGACGATGATGCCCGCATTGCCTTTGAAAGCGGCGCACAGCAAATTACGGGCGGCACTATTGCGGTTACCAATCGCGAGCTTTTCCTGGGCTGGATAAACCGCTATGGCAGCGAGCGC